>NZ_JBEGDB010000110.1:0-24395 GCF_043638955.1 Bradyrhizobium sp. 31Argb
AATCACCCCGATCGGGCAATCCAAAGCATTCCGCGCAAGTCAAGGCCGGGCACGGCGATCCTCTCGTGACGCTCACGGTCTTTCAGCCAATCTGGCGAGGCCGATTAAGCGGCGGAAGGCTGCTTCGCTCCGGGCGTGACACACTGGAACCAGAAAGACCGGGTAGCGGCTTCGAAATCAAAGCAAATTGGCCTGGACTTGTGCTGGTCGCGCTCGGCGGTGCTTTCTTGCTGGCCGGAGCTGTCATCTGAGTTGAAACGAACCTCGTTAACGTCTCGGGCATGGCGCGCACCTCAGTGCTGCAGCCATGTCTCTTCTTGGACCCGGAGCGGACACGAGAAGGGATTTCGTCTGTCACGCTGGGGATTCCGGCTTTCTGTCTGGACGTTCAATAAGTTCATATATGGGAACGTGGGTGCGTTCCGACCACGATTCTAGCGCGGCTCCGCAGACCGCGCAGATCGCGTCGCCCGTATGCGGCACCAAGAACTTCTCTTCAGTGCGTCTAACGTCCCGTTCGACCTTGACCATATTGAGGGATTCGCAAATGAATTGGCCTCGCCGAGCGATGACGGCCGCAAACGGGTATTCCCCGCTTTGACCCGCGGATTGGGCGAGAGCGATGCAGCGACGCATCATGATCGAATCCAACTCTGGGTCAGACATGCTCATGGGTGCCAGCAGACGTTTGCGCAGTTTTCTCCCACCTCGTGAACGATGTGTCTGCAACGTTCGCTTGGTTGTTGCTGCACCAAAAAGGAATGCTCCGCCTCTTGATTGCGTGATTGGTCGCCCGACAAGCGTGTCAGGCCGCTTTGACGACACGAACCGTGCAAGACTAATGTCGGGTTCGCAGTGTTGACTATGCAGATTCGGAACGTCCGCCCGCTTCTTATGAGCGGTCCTTAAATCGTCCTTCGGCTCCCTCCCTCCAAACCGCGATTGCGCAGCGGTCGCAAGAGTGATGAGTTGGCACCAGCATTTCTATTTCGTTATCCTCGGCCGCGAAGGTGTCGGCGGCGTTGGCGCCGCGGGCGACAGATTGAACGTCAGCCAGATGTTCCAGCCCGCAGGCCGATTTTCATTGGCGAATTCGCCGTAGGCCTTCAGGTTGAGATAGCCCTGCATGTCACCGACCGGAAAAATGTAGCCGACCTGCGGTCCGACGCCGACCACCCGCGACTGGAAGCAGCCGACACGATCGCCGGAGCCGCTGTCACAGCCGAGCTGCTGGTAGACGTAACCCACGAGGCCGACCTGCCACTGCTTGGTCAGGAATTGCGATACGCCCCAGTCGAGGTGCATGTCGACGCCGCTCTGATATTGCGTAGCAGGATTGATGAAGTTGTAGGTGAATCCGAGCACCGCCGAAGCTTCGTGGCCGGTCTTCGGGTCGAAATAGGTGTAGCCGCCGCCGACGTCGATCGCCCAGTGCCCGAGCCCCAGATTTGCAAGACGGGATGACTCGTAGGCCCCGACCGGGATGTCCCCGGTGATGTAGGTCATGTAGTTGTGAACGCCGGAATTCCACTTCAACTGGAAAAACGGGATCAGATCGCCAAATGCGGTGAGCGAGCTATCGATGCTGTCGAACCGCGAGAAGGGGAACGCGCCGCCCGGCGTCGTCAGTGTTCCCGTGAGCTGTCCCGCAAGTGATGTCGAGTTGTTGCCGTAAGCTGCCAACAGGACGGCAGAGGCCTGCGCGCCGAGCACGGGTGTCTCAAAAACGTAGGTAGGGGCCACCAAGCCCAGATTGGCGGTTGCATTGACCCTGGCGTTCACGGTGGCCGTCAGATTTGCGGGAATGCCACCGATCGTGATCTCCCGTGCCCGCGCCACGTCACCGCCGGCGGAAACCTGCGTACGATAGTAAATCGAAGTTATCTGCCAACCCGGCTGTTGGGGAGTAGCCGCGAGGCTACTGAAGAAGCCGGGTATCCAAAAGCTGATACCGCCCTCATCGGCGCGCGCCACATCATAGGGAAGCACAAGCAAGGTCGTAATTGCTGCCGCACTCAGCCGGCAGACAAAACCGGCCGTCGATATCGATTTCCCGCCCTTCATCCGCCAATCCCCCCTTTATTCCACCGCTCCTCCGTCACAGCCGAAGAACGATCCGACATGCGAGGGACCGGAAACGAGCAGATGCTACTACAGCGCGTCTACGTGTGATCGGTGCTTTCGCAACCTGTGCATCCTTAGCGAGAGACTGTGCCTTCCATGCCACAATTTCCCGGAGGAAAATACTTGCTGGTTTTGCCGATTCTGCATAGCGCCGCACGATTTGCGCCTAGACTGTTTCGATCAAAGCGACTGCTTTTCGAAGCCCGACGTCGTCGACCTCCTCGTTTGAGGTGAATGAAAAATGGCCCTCAGAAGTTTCGCTGAACGCGAAGCTCCAGATGGACTGCATCCTGGTCCTTGAACTCGTAGCGCGTCGAAGGCTTCGGAGCTGCCGCCCCGAGGACCGCGGAGCCTTGGAACTTCTGGTCGAGGTGAAACCACTGCACTTCCGCCGAGAAGGTCAGGTTCTTGACCGGTGTCCAGCGGGTCACCGTGCCGAGCTGCGAGACGTTGAAGTCGGGATTGCAGACATAGTCGGCGCTCACCGCCTTGGCCGGCGTGGTGTAGTTGGCGCAGATGAATGCCTTGGCCGTGCCATCGTAGCGGACCACCGAATAGCTGCCATAGAGGCTCGTCGACCAGTACGGATCCCAGTTGTGGTTGAATGCGCCGCGGACGCCAATGGCCTCGGTCAGATGCAGCGAGCCGTCGCCGCCGGCTGCGACCGGCAGGTAGACCGCATCGGTAGTGGCGCCGAAGCCGATGCTCTGATAGGCCGCCGGATTGCCGGTGCCGCCGAACAGCGCAAAGCTCGGCGAGGTCGAATCCGTTCCGATGACGTATTTCGTGGCTCCCTTGGCATAGCTCGCATCGAGTTTGATGTCGTCGGCGGTGCCGGTCGGCAGGTTCTTGATTTGCAGGGCGGCCATCACCGCGCCACCCCATTTCGTGTCGGGGTGACCGCTGATCTCCGACAACGCAGTCGGCGCCGCACTCGGCAAGCCGACCGCGCCGGCCGGTGCGCCAGCGGTGTTGAGGACGTTATAGGAGGCGTTCACCTCGTGCGCCGCTGCGGAAATCTGGAACAGCCCCCAGGCCTGATCGACGCGGATATTGCCGACGACCTCAGGCGCATGAACGCCGGCATAGGCGTTGCCGGTGTTCAACGTGGCATTCAGCGGCAGCGACAGATTGTAGACGGCGGTACGGTCCCACACGGTGGGATCGTCAAGTCCGATGCTGCCGGTCACGCCGTTGCCGAAGTCTGCGGTGTACTGGATGTTGTTGGTACCGCTATTGTCGCCGCTTTGGCCCCCCAGCAGGAACGACGAGTTGTTGCCCGGAGTACCCTGCCAGGGCGACGCGTAGGCGGAAGCTGATTTACCGAAGGTGAATCCCGCGAACTGGACGAAGAGATCATAGATGGCGACATAGCCGCCGCCGGGGGTGTCGAGCAGGTTCGAGTTCGCGACTGGAAGCGAGCCGTTGATCGAGTTCGGGTTGAAAGTGCTGCCGCCCAGCGTGGTGAACTGGAATTTGCTCGAAGCGAAGGTGCGGACCACCCCATATTCGGTGGCGGTGCGGGTATCGACCGTCAGCACCATGCGCGAGCGGCCGACGAAATAATCGAAATAACGGTTCCGCTGCCCGGCATCGCCATTCCACGCCGGCTGGCCGTGGGCGGCGCCGCCGTTGAAGGTGACGTCGGCACGCACATAGCCGCCGAGCTTGATGCAGGTGTCGGTACCCGGAATGAAGAAGAAGCCTGCGCCGTATAGCGAGCAGACCTTCACATATTCGACGGCCTTCGCCTTGACCGGCAGATCCGCCGCTTGGGCGCCGCCGGCGACCATCAGGCCAGCCATCATTCCGAGAACGAGATTCCGCGCCCTTTTCATTCCGGGGCTCCTTCCCGTGACTCATGCAGGTGCGTGCACCAAGAGTGAATCCAAGACGGCCGGCAGGCAATACGTGCCGATGAACCGCATGCAACTGGCTGGCCGATGTGATCTTTCTGCCACGCCGGCCGGACACAGCGGAGAGGATGTGAGTTCGCATTCTCGCGGCACGAGATGCCCGAGCTGTGCGTACGTTTCACCCTCTCATTGGACAGAGGGCGCAGGGAAAGCCGGGTGCTGGTTGCACCCGTGGGTCCCGTGCAACAAAAAGCACGGGGGTAGGACCACAGGTTCAACCGAAGCATTCCGGCTTTCCCTGCGCGATGGTGTTACGGCTTACTTCGTGCTCTCCCCGGTGACCGGGCTTTCTTGCCACCGTCACTTCCCGCGCGAACTCGTTTCGCGCGAAAAACTTAGCGCCAGCGTCGGGGCGCCAGGACCACACGACTTCGCCGTCCGCGATACGCGCGCTCGTCAGTCGCACGCATCGCGTCCACCGCATCTCACCGCAACGTTCGTGACGATCGCGACCCGCCCCTCATTCGGGTGAGACGCGCGGAGTTAAATCACTGATTTGCCCGACGGCGAAAGCGGAATATTTTTCGCTGCAAGGCTGGACAGACTTTCGAGTGATTTGCCCGTCGGGTCGTTCTGTCGCGGCTAAGCACCGAAATCGTCGTTGCACTCGAAGCGAAGCAGGCCGCAGCGAAAGGAGGATGCGGGTCTCAAAGGCTCAGTCGAATGCCCTGCATGTCCGATTTCGGACGTAGAACGGAAATGGAAAACTCGATCCGAGAGTGACCGCTTTTGACCCAACTCGGAAGTCATCCACCTGTCCGAGGGGCTAGAAAGATCCCCTTCCAATTGAGGCGCCACGCGGGCATACCGGGGCAATTGTTGGCATCGTGATGGGACACCCAAATTTTCTAACGGAAAGCTGGGGGGCGTTGCTGGTCGGCATAACCTTCGCGCGGCCGAGCGGCGTCAGGTGCACCTTGCCGTTGCGCGCCTAGATCCGGCTCAAGAAAAACGTCTCCAGTTTGCCTTTGCCCTTTACCTCAATGCTGCCGCGTGGCTCCAGCGCGAAGGGACCGACGAGGTGGCGGGCTGTATCCTGGGATACATGGATTCGATTAGGCAGAGAATAGGCCTCAAGCCGGCTGGCGACGTTTACAGTATCGCCCCACACGTCATAGATGAAGCGGTGCGCGCCGATAATGCCGGCAACCACGGGACCGGAATGTATGCCGATCCGTATTTGCAAGGGCCAGCCGAAATGGCCGTTGACGCGGCCCAACCGATCAATCATGCCGAACGCCATTTTCGCGATCGCTGCGAACGGATCGGGGATCGGATCGGGCAAGCCGGCGACGGCCATATAGGCATCGCCGATGGTCTTGATCTTCTCGACGCCGAGCTCGCGGGCAAGCGCGTCGAATTCCGAAAACAGTTGGTTCAAATATTCGACTAACACTGCGGGCGCGATCCGACCCGAGTGCTTGGTGAAGCGCACCAGATCGGCGAACAGAACGCTTACGTCTTCGAAGCGATCGGCGATCATGGTTTCGCCGTGGTTCAGGCGGCCGATCACCTGTCTTGGCAGAATGGTCAACAACAGCCGCTCGAACTTGGCTGTTTCGTCCTCGATGCGGCGAAGGTATCTCTGCTCGCGGTCGCGCCAGCGCTTCTTGTGCAGACAGGCATTGATCCGCGCGCGCAGCAGGATCGGGTCGAACGGCTTCGGTAGATAATCCTCTGCGCCGGCCTCGATGCAGCGGACGGCGCTGTCTGTATCCGCCAGGGCCGTAATCATGATAACTGGAATGCGACGTAGCCGCTCATCCGCCTTCATGCGCACGAGCACGTCAAGTCCGTTGATGTCGGGCATGATCAAGTCGAGCAGGACGAGATCGAATTCATGGTGCTCGAGCGCCTGCAGGGCCTGCTGACCGCCGGCTGCGGAAGCGACGCGATGACCATCGCGGGCCAGTCGGCGCGACAGGAGATCGCGGTTGGCTTCGATATCGTCGACAACGAGAATGGAGCCGGTTTCGGTGACGGCAGACGGCTCCTGACGGACGGGCCCCAGGCTGCGAATCAGTTCGCTTACCATTGCCGCGCCGGTCTGGTCGCAGGCTAGGCTCGTCTCATCGAGATCGGCCGAAAATCTCACGATGTGATCGAGACGTGGCAGCAGGTCGGTGGCCGCCAGCAGCACTCGGTCGAGGTCTGCCCGCAGCGCGCTCGAGATATCGGCCAGATCCTCGCTGAGCATCTCGGCATAGCCTTTGATCGCGTTCAAGGGTGTACGCAGCTCATGGCGTAGCTGCTGCTCCTGGGTGGCGGCCGCCTGGCCGGTCAGGTTGTTCTCGCGATCGCCCTCGACCAGCCGGTCGACCTTGTCGGCGAGATCCCGCGCGGCACGGAGGACACAGTTGACATCCGGCAGCATATCCTGACGCCCGTCCCGCGACGCCTCTTCGTGCATGATCTCTGCATAGCCGAGCAGGGCGTTGACCGGGGATAGCAGTTCCTGGCGAAGGTGGGCGAGCCGAATTCGTGAGGCGCGCGCGCTGTCGGTGTCAATGATGCTCATGGCCGCTCCGGACCCGCGCGGGGGGCATGCCGGGGTACCAGTTCGTCGAGCGCCGCCAGCACGGCTTTGCCGCTGAATTCGCCCTTGTGCACCAAATGCTGCACCTGGCCGTTGAGGCGCGCGAGATCCTCGGCCGTCAGGGCCTTCGCGGTGACGACGATGACCGGGATGCGTCGCCAGCGGGATTCGGCGCGCAGCCGCGCGACGAACTCGAACCCGTCCATCTCGGGCATCATCAGGTCGAGCAGAATTGCGTCCGGTGAAGCCTCGTTCAAGCGTTCGAGGCCAACCCGACCATTCTCCGCTTGCGTGACCATGCAATCGATCTCCCGCAACGCGCGCCCCATCAGCTCGCTGGTCGGAGCGTCATCCTCGACGATCAGCACGTGCCGTGGCTCGCCCCTCGGGCAGCACTTTTCCACCGCGCGGACCAGTTGGTCGCGATTTATCGGCTTGATCAGGTAATCGGCGGCGCCGAGCGAGAAGCCGATGCTCTGGTTGTCGACGATCGTGACCATGATCACGGGAATTTCGGCGAGTGCCGCATCTTCCTTCATGGCACTGAGCACGGCCCAGCCGTCCATCTGCGGCATCAGAACGTCGAGTGTGACCACGTCGGGTTTCAGCGTGCGGGCAAGCTGCATCGCCTCCTCGCCATTGGCAGCCGTGCGAACGGCGTAACCGCCGCGCTGCAGGTGTCGGCACAGCAGTTCCCGCGCATTGGGATCATCGTCAACCACGAGAACGATGGGCGCATGCTCGGGCTCCGCGACCTGCAGACCAGGAGAGCGCTTCTCTAGCGTCGGGGTCGCAGTGTCCGGAGCGGCGCGTGTCACCGCCGGCAGACGAACCACGAAGGTCGTTCCCTTGCCGGCTTCGCTGGTCAGAGTCACATCGCCGCCCAGCAGCAGGCAGAAGCTCTTGGTGATGGCGAGGCCGAGCCCGGTACCGCCATAGGCGCGGTTCGTCGATTCATCGGCCTGAGTGAAGGCCTCGAACACCTTGGCCTGCTGATCTGGCGTCATGCCGATACCGGTGTCGCGCACCTGAAACTCGATCCCGTCGCCGGCGTCGGTTGTATCGCGGAGCGCGGTCAACGTGATCGTCCCGTTCCTTGTGAACTTGCAGGCATTGCTGAGAAGGTTGAACAAGATCTGCCGCACCTTGGTCAGATCGCTGTGGATCGTGCCGACCTCGTCGGCGCAGTTGACCATGAGCGCATTGCCGGTCTTCTTGGCTAGCGGGATGACGGTCGCGGCGACGCCATCGATCATGGGCCGCAGTTCGAACGCCTCCAGATAGAGCGTCATCTTGCCGGCCTCGATCTTGGATAGATCGAGGATGTTGTCGATCAGGCCGAGCAGATGCTTGCCGGCATCCTGAATTTTGCGCAGGTCCGCCGTCTCCGATTCGCGCCCGGCACCCTGGGCGTCCTCGAGCAGCATCTCGCTGTAACCGATGATCGCGTTCAAGGGCGTGCGCAGCTCATGGCTCATGCTGGCGACGAAGTCCGACTTCGCACGGGTCGCCTGCTCGCTCGCCCAGATCGCTTTGTGCAGCTCGCCTTCCATGCGCTTGCGGTCGCTGATGTCGGCGAGGCCGTTGATCATCGCCGGCCGCCCCTCGAACTGGACTTGCTGCGAGGCTATCAGCGCCCAGAACTCCTCGCCTCCGGCCCGCTTGAGCAGCATCTCCATGCCCTCCACATGGCCATGCTCGGTGAGCGCGCCGATGAAGCGCTCGCGATGCTGCGGGTCGGCGTAGAGAGTTTTCGCTTGAACGCCCAGGGCGGCGGAACCCTCGAGCCCGAACATTTCGCCAAAACGTTGATTGGCATACCGGATGATCCCGTCGTCGAATGTGACGATCGCCACCGCCATCGGTGCGGCCTCGGCAATGACACGGAGCCGCTGCTCGCTCTCCTGAATCGCCTGCTCCGCCTGCTTGACGTCGGTGATATCGGTGTAGGTCGCGACCGTGCCGCCGTCGTCGGTTTTGCGCTCGTTGATCTGGATCCAGCGCCCGTTGGAGCGTCGTTGCAGATGCGTACCCTTGGGATCTTGGTGCCTGGTTAGGCGTTCCGCGACCCAAGCCTCGTCGCGCCCCTTGGCGTCGCGGATCTCGCCTCTTGCGACTGCATTGCGGAGGATCGTTTCGAATGATACGCCCTCCTTCACGACATCGATGGTGCGGGTGCCGTGCATGTCTAAGTACCGCCGGTTGTATATCACCAGTTTGTCGTCGGCGTCGTAGAGCGAGAAGCCCTCCGAGATGCTCTCGATCGCGTCGGTCAGCCGGGTCTGGGCCTGCGTAGCCTTGTCGCGCGCCTCCGACAGCTCCTCGACGCTCAGCTCCAGCGAGCGCTCGAGCATCGCCCGATCGCTGTCGAAATCGGCGTATGCGGCATCGACGGCTGCTACGAAAGGCTGCAGCCCAGTCGGCAATTCGCCCTCGACACCGAGGTGCTTTCTGAGCTGACGTCGTAGCAGCCTGTGCATCTGTGCCCTGTGACGGTCAGTCCTCGGCGAAAGTCGTGATGGTCATGGTTTGATTGTGCAGGCGGCACTCGCCACCGTGTACGAAGGGGCTAAGCTCGCCGTACGAGTAGAACCCGGAAATCTTCGTATCCTTCCCGAACACATTCCTGATTGCTTCGATCTCTTCTTCGGTACGCTGCTTCATCACAAGCTTGCGACCGACGCAGCTCACCAGAATGGCAAGATCCGGCTGCTTATCGCTCAGCCCGCTGAGGCTGGCCCTGGCGGCGGACGTCGCGCCGTCGACGAGATCGTCAACGTTGGTCTTCATCAACCGCGCCGTTCCGCCCTGTGGGATGTCGCCGGCGAAGGTCATCGACTTTTTCTGCTCGTCTATGGACAGGACGGTCCGGACGACACCCTGGCCTCCCTTTGCGTCGGTAACCAGGATCGGGAAAAGCAAGGCAGAGCTTGGCAACTGCTCGGCGTGCGAGCCCAGGTACGATTTATAGAGATCGAGCGCCGACCGCCCATCCAGCTCATAGAGGATGTTGCCCTCGGCCCGAGTGATGGTGCGCAGCGGCCCGAACGGCTCCCAGCCGCCCATCGATGCGTAGCCAATGCGCAAATCGTTGCCGTACAGACCGACCGCTGCCACGCGCTGAGGGCCCGCGGCATCGTCGGCAATGACCCAAGTCTCGGAAAAGTTGGTTCCATCTCCGGAAAGGCCGCCGGTGATCGACACGCCTTCCGAGACGCCGCCCGCGAGACCGCGCGCCAGGTCGGAGCCATTGACGTGTAAGCCATCAGAAAGCACGAACACGTGGCGCAACGAGGCGTCGTTGAGCTGCCGTGCGAGCTCCTTGCCGACGTCATAGCTCGCCTTCGCCTCGCCAATCGCAGCGGAGGCGAACCGGAGCCGCGTATGTTCGAAGTCCGCAAGGGTGGCAATCACCGAGTCGTCGACGACCATGTCGCCGACGATCTCGCCGGAAGTCGAGCAACCGAGCATGGCGGCCCCTTTAAAATGGTCGCGCAGCTCATCCACGGGGGCGCCTGCCTGCATCAGTGATCTCGCGCCAAAAACGAACACGACACTTTGTCGTCCGACTTCATCGGTCGGCAAATTCGGGCGCCATCCCTCACTTTGAGACCATTTGTATTGAGCCGTTTTCATGAGTTGCTCCCTCTCATCGCTCGTTCGGACCTTGTGATCGTCTACCGTCCCGCAGCCGCGAGGAGCGCCTCGATCTTACCAAGCAGCCTCTGCAGCTCGATCGGTTTTGTGTCATAGTCGTCGCAGCCGGCCTCGAGGGCCTTGGCCCGGTCGGTCGCCATAGCGTGCGCCGTGAGCGCGATGATCGGGATCTTGCGCAGCTCAGGCGCGGCCTTGATCCGGCGCGTCGCTTCCCAACCGTCGATCACCGGTAGGCTCATGTCCATCAAAATGAGATCGGGCCTCTCATTCGTCGCCATTTCGACGCCGCGCGCTCCGTCCTCGGCGACGGCAACTTCGTAGCCGCCGCGCACGAGGCGCCGCGAGAGCATGTCGCGGTTCATCTCGTTGTCTTCGATCAGCAGGATCTTGGGCATCGCACAGCCTCGAGCCGGACTGTGAGCACTGCTTACCGGGATCGCCCGGATGACATCAATAGACGCTAAAAAAAATAGCTTAGCACCCCAGCCTGCCTGTCGCATCACAAAAATGGCGAGTAGGCCGACAGGGAATTCCCAAAGTTCGAGGTGATTTTTCAGTGGTACAGTGGGTCACAGCCGTGTTTTTGTACTCAGGAACTGCAACCAATAGATGCGAGAGGCGATCATTCATACTCGATAAAGCCCATAATTCGCACATGTGGGGGGCTTTCCATTCCTTGCATGTATGTACGCTGACATGCCATATCGTAGCAGCAAGGCGAACTCGCTGTTCAAGACTGTGAGCGACGAAGCATCAATCAAGCGGGGTAGCCGTAAGTTGGCGCCCTCTTTCATTTTAGACCAAACTTGTGATGTCGCCTGTTGGCCCATCGCGTCGATATTGGCTTGTCTGCTCTTGCACCGCTCTTCAGGACTCAGCGGGCGTGAATCACTTTATGAGTGCACGGCCTGATCGTCGTTTCCGCCGCCAGTCTCCGCCGGCTCAGCCTGCGCGATCTCGGCCGCGGCGATATCGCCCTTGCCGACCTCCCCCGTATCCGCAAGCCGCGCTTCCGCGGTCTCCTTCACGTGCGCGGCAAGCGCCGGCAGGCGTTCGATCAAAGCGTGAAAATCCTGGGCGTCGAGCGCGAGCAGCCTGGTCTTGCGTGTCGCCGTCACGGTGCCGGAGCGGCTGGTGCGCTTGAGCAGTGCGATCTCGCCGAAGAAGGTGCCGTCGGAGAGCCTGACCCGCTGGCTCGGCAATTCGATCTCCACCTCGCCTGCGGTGATGAAATACATCGAAGAGGCCACGTCGCCGCGGCGGACCAGCACCTCGCCCTGCTCGATGGTCTGGGCGCGGAGCAGCCGCATGATGTCGGCGATCTCTGCGGCGCCGAGATGGGAGAACAGCGGCACCCGCGCCAGCATGCCCCAGGTGACGACGAAATCGCGCCGGCGCACCTCGTCGGCGAAGGCGGTCGAGATGATCGCGACCGGCAGCGCGATCATGGCAAATCCGAACACGATCGCGAACACCGTAACGATCTTGCCGAGCGGCGTCACCGGGATCACGTCGCCATAACCGACGGTGCCGAGCGTTACCATCGCCCACCACATCGCCTGCGGGATGGTGCCGAACTTGTCCGGCTGGACCTTGTGCTCGATGGCGTAGAGCAGCGAAGCGAACAGCAGCACCGCGCCGGCGAGGATCACGAGGCAGCCGACCAGCGTGCGCCGTTCGGCGTGCAGCGCCGCCAGCAGCGAGCGCATCGCCGGCGAATAGCGCACGAGCTTCAGGAACGGCAGCATGCCGAACAGCACCACCGCAGTCTTGTCGCCCAGCATCAGCGCGATCGCCGACGGCAGGAACGCCATGAGGTCGATGATGCCGAAGCTCGAGAACACATATTCGAGCCGCGCCCGCGCGGCAGTCGTGGCGTGCAGGGAGTGGCCGGCCACGCTCCAGATCCGCACCGCATATTCCAGCGCGAAGACGATGACCGCGGCGATCTCGATGGTCGCAAACAGCGCCCCGAACGAGGCGTCGAGCTCCGGCACCGACGCCAGGATCGCCGCCAGCACATCAATGGCTATGATGAGGACGAGCAGCCGGACCAGGCGCGCGCCGGGCGAATAAGGCAGATGGTCGTGCTCGAGCAATTCGTAGAGCCGGTCCCGCAACTCAGGGGCACCGGTCTCGCGCTTGCCGGGCATGGTCGCTTACACGCCGGCGAGCGCTTGCTCGATCGCCGATAGCGCCGCATTGGCCTTGGCGCCATCCGGCCCACCGGCCTGCGCCATGTCGGGCCGGCCGCCGCCGCCCTTGCCGCCGAGCGCCTCCGATCCCTTGCGCACCAGATCGACCGCGTTGAAGCGCGAGGTGAGGTCGGCGGTGACGCCGACCACGATGCCGGCCTTGCCGTCCTCGGTGACGCCGACGATCGCGACCACGCCGGAGCCGATCTGCTTCTTGCCGTCGTCGACCAGACTCTTGAGGTCCTTGGTCTCGACGCCCTCGACGGCGCGCGCCAGCAGTTTGATGTTGCCGACCTCGCGCACGCCGGCGCCGCCGCCGTTCGACGCAGCACCGCCGCCCATCGCAAGCTTCTTGCGGGCATCCGACAGGTCGCGCTCGAGCTTCTTGCGCTCTTCCATCAGCGAGGCGATGCGCGCCGGCACGTCCTCGATCGACGTGCGCAGCTCGTGCGCCGCGGTCTTCGCCAGCGCGATGGTGTCATTGGCGTGCTTGCGGGCATAGCTGCCCGTCAGCGCCTCGATGCGGCGAACGCCGGAGGCGACCGCGCTTTCATTGGTCACCGAGATCAGCCCGATGTCGCCGGTACGCCGCACATGGGTGCCGCCGCACAATTCCACCGACCAGCCGAGCGCGTTCTGGCCCTGCTCGCGCGGGCCCTTGCCCATCGAGACCACGCGGACTTCGTCGCCGTACTTCTCGCCGAACAAAGCGCGGGCGCCGGCTTCGCGGGCGTCATCGACCGCCATGACGCGGGTGGTGACCTCGTCGTTCTCGAGCACCACGTCGTTGGCGATGTCCTCGACCCGGGCGAGTTCCTCCGCCGTGATCGGCTTCGGGTGCACGAAGTCGAAGCGCAGCCGGTCCGGCGCGACCAGCGAGCCGCGCTGGGCGATGTGGTCGCCGAGCACCTGCCGCAGCGCCTCGTGCAACAGATGCGTCGCCGAGTGGTTGCGCCGGATCGCCGAACGCCTGCCGTGATCGACGTCGAGCTGCAGCGCGGTGCCGGCCTTCAGCGTGCCCTGCTCCACCTGGCCGATGTGAACGAAGAGATCGCCAGCCTTCTTCTGGGTATCGGTGACGCGGAAGGTGACGCCCTCGCCGGTCAAAACGCCGGTGTCGCCGACCTGGCCGCCGGACTCCGCATAGAACGGCGTCTGGTTGAGAACGACCGCGCCGCTCTCGCCGGCCTTCAACCCGTCGACCTCCTGGCCATCCTTCACCAGCGCCGCGACCACGCCCTCGGCGCGCTCGGTCTCGTAGCCCAGGAATTCGGTCGCGCCGAGCTTCTCGCGCAGCGGGAACCAGACGCTCTCGGTCGCAGCCTCGCCCGAGCCCGCCCAGGCCGCACGCGCCTTCTCGCGCTGGCGATCCATCGCGTCGGTGAAGGACGCCTGGTCGACGCTGATGCCGCGCGACTTCAGCGCGTCCTGGGTGAGGTCGAGCGGGAAACCATAGGTGTCGTAGAGCGTGAAGGCGGTGTCGCCGTCGAACATGTCGCCCTTTTTCAGGCCGGCGCTCTTCTCATCCAGAATGGCAAGGCCGCGCTCCAAGGTCTTGCGGAAGCGGGTCTCTTCCAGCCGCAGCGTTTCTTCAATCAGTTTCTCGGCACGCACCAGTTCCGGATAGGCCTGGCCCATCTCGCGCACCAGCGCCCAGACCAGGCGATGCATCAGCGGCTCGCGTGCGCCGAGGAGCTGCGCATGGCGCATTGCACGGCGCATGATCCGGCGCAGCACGTAGCCGCGACCTTCATTGGAGGGCAGCACGCCGTCGGAGATCAGGAACGAGGACGCGCGCAGATGATCGGCGATCACGCGCAGCGAGGCCTTGTGCTCGCCCCTGGGATCGGCGCCGGTGAGATCGGCGATCGCCCGGATCAGCGAGACAAACAGGTCGATGTCGTAATTGTCGTGCACGCCCTGCAGCACGGCGGCGACGCGCTCCAATCCCGCGCCGGTGTCGATCGAGGGCTTCGGCAGCGGATTGCGCGCGCCGCCCTCGAGCTGCTCGAACTGCATGAACACGAGATTCCAGATCTCGATGAAGCGGTCGCCGTCCTGCTCCGCCGAACCGGGCGGGCCGCCCCAGACCTTGTCGCCATGGTCGTAGAAGATTTCCGAGCACGGGCCGCAGGGGCCGGTGTCGCCCATCTGCCAGAAATTGTCGGAGCCGGCGATGCGGATGATGCGCGAGTCCGGCAGGCCTGCGATCTTCTTCCAGAGATCATAGGCTTCGTCGTCGTCGATATAGACGGTCGCCGTCAGCTTGTCCTTCGGGAGCCCGAATTCCTTGGTGACCAGGTTCCAGGCCAGCTCGATCGCGCGATCCTTGAAGTAATCGCCGAAGGAGAAGTTGCCGAGCATCTCGAAGAAGGTGTGATGGCGCGCGGTGTAGCCGACATTGTCGAGGTCGTTGTGCTTGCCGCCGGCGCGCACGCATTTCTGCGAGGTGGTGGCGCGGACATAGGGCCGCTTCTCGACGCCGGTGAAGACGTTCTTGAACTGCACCATGCCGGCATTGGTGAACATCAACGTCGGGTCGTTGCGCGGAACCAGCGGCGACGACGGCACGATCTCGTGGCCGTTCTTCGCGAAGAAATTCAGAAAGGTCGACCTGATGTCGTTGACGCTGCTCATAGCCATCCAACCGGAAAAGGGGCCCGGAATCCGCCACAAAAGGGTTAATCTTCCGGCCGAACGCTTTTAGACAAGGCGCACGGCGGTGTCCAGAAACTGTGCAAGCACATCATAGGCTTGCCGCGATCGCGTAAAGGGCCGTTGATAGTTGCCGCGGCCGCGTTGACAGCCTTGGCCGCGCCGTGTTTCCCTCCTATCTACTCTCAGTCACGTCGGGAGAGACCGGCCTTGCGCCGGCGCCGAAGGAGCAACCGCCCCGGAAACTCTCAGGCAAAAGGACCGCGTGACCACTGACATCTGGAAAGAGGTGCGTGAGGCTTCAAGCCGGGCGCGCCCGCCGACGGGATAATACTCTCAGGCAAAGCGACAGATGGGGCTTTTGGGTTTCCAGGGGATGGTCCCCACGGGAACCGCGAGGGCCCTGCAATGCTTGCGCGAGACGAATCCGACCTCAAACGCACTCCCCTTTACGCGCTGCACCTCGCCCACGGGGGCAAGATGGTGCCGTTCGCGGGCTACGAGATGCCCGTGCAGTACCCTGCGGGCGTGCTGAAAGAGCACCTTCATACGCGCAGCCACGCCGGCCTGTTCGACGTCTCCCACATGGGCCAGCTCGCGCTGCGGCCGAAATCCGGCAAGGTTTCGGACGCGGCCGTGGCGCTGGAGCGGCTGGTGCCGCAGGACATCCTCGGCGTCGCGCCGGGACGGCAGCGCTATGCCCAATTCACCAATGCCGATGGCGGCATCCTCGACGACCTCATGGTCGCGAATTTCGGCGATCACCTGTTCCTGGTGGTGAACGCCGCCTGCAAGGCCGAGGACGAGGCGCACCTACGGAAACATCTGTCCGATGCCTGCGACATCGATTCGCTGTCGGGCCGCGCGCTGATCGCGCTGCAGGGACCACGGGCCGAATCGGCGCTGGCGAAAATTTGTGCAGACGCGCCGGCGATGAAATTCATGGACGCCGGCCGGCGCCGCGTCGCCGGGCTCGACTGCTTCGTCTCCCGCTCCGGCTACACCGGCGAGGACGGTTTTGAAATCTCCGTTCCCGCGGAGCATGCCGAAGCGCTGGTGACCCGGCTCCTGGATAATCCCGATGTGCTGCCGATCGGGCTCGGCGCGCGCGACAGCCTCCGGCTGGAGGCCGGGCTCTGCCTCTACGGCCACGACATCGACACCACGACGACGCCGGTCGAAGCCGCGCTGGAATGGTCGGTCCAGAAGAGCCGCCGCAAGGGCGGCGCCCGCACCGGCGGTTTTCCGGGTGCGGAAAAGATCCTCGATCAGTTCGAGCGTGGCGCGCCGCGGCGCCGGGTCGGCCTGAAGGCGCAGGGACGCGCGCCGGTGCGCGAAGGCGCGGCGCTGTTCGCCGATGCTGATACGGGCGAGGCGATCGGCAAGGTCACGTCCGGCGGCTTTGGCCCGAGCCTCAATGCACCTGTCGCGATGGGCTACCTGCCCGCCGCGCTCTCCGGCATCGGCACCACCGTTTTCGCGGAGGTGCGCGGCCAGCGCCTGCCGCTTGCGGTCGCCGCCACGCCTTTCGTTCCCAACACCTATAAACGCTAGAGGACACTTTTCATGACGACGCTCTACACGTCCGACCACGAATGGCTCCACATCGAGGGCGATGTCGCCACGATCGGGATCACCGACTACGCGCAGCAGCAGCTCGGCGACGTCGTGTTCGTCGAACTGCCGAAGGTCGGGCGCACGCTGAAGAAAGCGGAAGCCGCCGCCGTCGTGGAATCCGTGAAAGCGGCCTCCGACGTCTACGCGCCGATCTCGGGCGACGTGCTCGAGGTCAATGACGCGCTCGCCGCCGAGCCGGCGCTGGTCAATTCGGATGCCGCCGGCAAGGCCTGGTTCTTCAAGATGAAGATCGCCGACAAGAGCGAGCTCGGCGGCCTGATGGACGAAGCCGCCTACAAAGCCCACACCGCCTGAGAGGTTTCCATGAACGCGCCGTTCAAACCGACCAGTGAAGCCGCGGCCACCTTCGTGCGCCGCCACATCGGCCCCTCGCCGCGCGACGTCGATGCGATGCTGCAAACCGTCGGCGCCATCAGCCTCGCCGCGCTGATGGGCGAGACGCTGCCCTCATCGATCCGGCAGAAGGCCCCGCTCGATCTCGGCCGCGCGCTGAGCGAGACCGAGGCGCTGGCCCATATGAACGAGCTGGCGGCGCAGAACCAAGTGTTCACCTCGCTGATCGGTCAAGGCTATTCCGGCACGATTTTGCCTGCGGTGATCCAGCGCAACATCCTGGAAAATCCGGCTTGGTACACGGCCTACACGCCCTATCAGCCCGAGATCAGCCAGGGCCGGCTGGAAGCACTGTTCAACTTCCAGACCATGATCTGCGACCTGACCGGGCTCGACGTCGCCAACGCCTCGCTGCTCGACGAGGCAACCGCGGCGGCGGAAGCGATGGCGCTGGCCGAGCGGCACTCGCAGGTGAAGGCGAAAGCATTCTTCGTCGATCACGAAGTCCATCCGCAGACGCTCGCGGTGCTGCGCACCCGTGCCGAGCCGCTCGGCTGGAGCCTGATCGTCGGCGATCCCCTCACCGATCTCGACAAGGCCGACGTGCTCGGCGCCCTCCTGCAATATCCGGGCACCTCGGGCGCAGTCCGCGACCTGCGGCCCGCCATCACATCGCTGCGCGCGAAGGGCGCGCTCGCGATCGTCGCCGCCGACCTTTTGGCACTGACGGTCCTTGCGTCGCCGGGCGAGCTCGGCGCCGACATCGCCATCGGTTCGGCGCAGCGCTTTGGCGTGCCGATGGGCTATGGCGGCCCGCATGCCGCCTACATGGCGGTGCGCGATGCGCTGAAGCGCTCGCTGCCCGGCCGCCTCGTCGGGCTATCAGTGGATTCGCGCGGGATGGCGGCCTATCGGCTGGCGCTGCAGACCCGCGAGCAGCATATCCGCCGCGAGAAGGCGACCTCCAACATCTGCACCGCGCAGGTGCTGCTCGCCGTGATCGCCTCGATGTATGCGGTCTATCACGGCCCCGAAGGCCTTAACTATATCGCGCGCAACGTGCATCGCCGCGCCGCCGTGCTGGCGGCGGGATTGCGCAAGCTCGGCTTTGCGCCCACGAGCGAGGCGTTCTTCGACACGCTGACCGTCGAGGTTGGCGCCAAGCAAAGCGAGATCGTGGCCCGTGCGCTCGCGGAGAGGATCAATCTGCGCGTCGGCCAAGGGATCAGCCAAGGCACGCTCGGCATCGCCGTCGATGAGACCACGACATCAGAGACCGTCGAGGCGGTGTGGCGCGCATTCGGCGGTACGCTGGCCTATGCCGACGTCGAGACCGGCGCGCGCGAGGCGCTGCCGGCGGAATTGAAGCGCACCACCGCGTTCCTGACCCATCCCGTGTTCCATGCGCACCGCTCCGAGACCGAACTGCTCCGCTACATGCGCAAGCTGAGCGATCGCGACCTCGCGCTCGATCGCGCGATGATCCCGCTCGGCTCCTGCACCATGAAGCTGAACGCGACCACGGAGATGGTGCCGCTGACCTGGCCGGCGTTCGGCAGCCTGCATCCGTTCGCGCCGGCAGATCAGGCCAAGGGCTATCACGCATTGTTTGCGCGATTGGAAAAATGGCTGTGCGACATCACCGGCTATGACGCGGTCTCGCTGCAGCCGAATTCGGGGGCGCAGGGCGAATATGCGGGCCTGCTCGCGATCCGCGGCTATCATGCCGCGCGCGGCGAGGCCCATCGCAGGATCTGCCTGATCCCCTCTTCGGCTCACGGCACCAATCCGGCATCCGCCGCGATGGTCGGCATGGACGTCGTGGTGGTCGCCTGTGATGCGCGCGGCGACGTCGATGTCAATGATCTCCGCGCCAAGGCGGAGAAGCATTCGGCTGACCTCGCGGCAGTGATGATCACCTATCCCTCGACGCATGGCGTGTTCGAGGAGCACATCAGCGAGATCTGCGACATCGTGCATGAGCATGGCGGACAGGTCTATCTCGATGGCGCCAACCTGAACGCGCAGGTCGGGCTGTCGCGGCCCGGCGACTATGGCGCCGACGTCAGCCATCTCAATCTGCACAAGACGTTCTGCATCCCGCATGGCGGCGGCGGCCCCGGCATGGGCCCGATCGGCGTGCTGGCGCATCTGGCCCCTTATCTGCCCGGCCACCCCGCAACCAATGGCGGAACGCCGCACCCGGTCGGACCGGTGTCGGCCGCGCCGTTCGGCTCGGCGTCGATCCTGACCATCTCCTACATTTATATCCTGATGATGGGCGGCGAAGGCCTGACGCGCGCCACCGAGATCGCGATCCTCAATGCCAACTACATCGCGGCACGCCTGCAGGCGCATTTCCCGGTGCTGTACCGCAACGCCAAGGGCCGCGTCGCGCATGAATGCATCATCGATCCGCGGCCGCTGAAGACCTCGGCCGGCGTCACCGTCGACGACATTGCAAAGCGCCTGATCGACTACGGCTTCCACGCGCCGACCATGAGCTTCCCGGTGCCGGGCACGCTGATGATCGAGCCGACGGAATCGGAATCCAAGGCCGAGCTGGATCGTTTTTGTGATGCCATGATCGCGATTCGCCAGGAGATTGCCGAGATCGAAAGCGGCCGCTTCAAGGTCGAAGCCTCGCCGCTCCGGAACGCGCCGCACACCGTGCACGACATCGCTGACGACGGATGGAATCGCGCCTATACCCGCGCCGAGGGCTGCTTCCCCGACGGCGTCTCTCGGTCAGACAAATATTGGAGCCCGGTCGGCCGCGTCGACAACGTCTACGGCGACCGCAACCTGGTCTGCTCCTGCCCGCCGCTGAGCGATTACGCGGAAGCTGCGGAGTGAGATGACGCCGTCATTCCGGGGCGTGCAACAGAGCGCCCCGGAATCTCGAAGTTGCAGAGTTGTAGGATGGCTAGATGTGGTCTTTCAGGAGGTTGTCCATCTGGTCCGAACCGAGGAAGCTGAGGTTGCGAAGCTTCAGTGTTCCCCGGAGAGACCAGATGAACAGCCACAAGAATGCGCGTTTGACGCCCAAAGGTCGAGAGGCGATGGTACGCAGCGTGGTGGAGGGTGGGCTGAGCCAGGCCGACGCGGCCTACCAGTTCAACACGACACCGAAGACGGTCGCCAAATGGGTCGCGCGGTTCCGCGCCGAAGGTGTGAATGGGTTGCGCGACCGTTCCTCAAGGCCCCTTTCATTGCCAGGCCAAACAGCGCCCGCCACATGCACGATGATCGAGGCGTTGCGCCGGCAGCGCCACACCGGCAAGCAGATCGCCGCCGAGGTCGGTGTCTCGGCGGCGACCGTCAGCCGCGTCCTGCGGCGGCTGGGATTGAACCGGATGCGCGACCTGGCGCCGGCCGAGCCGGCCCGGCGCTATGAACGCGCCGCGGCCGCGGTAGTTATCTCTCCTGAGGGTACGGAGTTCATCATCGAGACCAGCCACGGCGGGCGTCGGACCGTGCGCCAGCCCCTCCAGCAGAGACCCGATCTCCCACTCCTTGAACACACGACGCTGGCGAAGGCCGCGAAGATGGAACAGCGAATTCGTATCCCGGTATCCTGCGGCAATCAGCTCCAGCAGGCGCATCTCCGTCGCGCCGAGTCCAGTTGTGCTGGAGGGAAGCTCTTCGAGAAGGTCAATCAGAGCTGTCCTCAGCAGCGGTAGTGCGCTCAAATCCTTGCCGAGGAGGTTGAAGCAGGCTTCCGGCGTCGGCGCCCGATACGCCTGCCAGCTCATGCTTCCCGTTTCAAGCTTCGCCTCGGTGACGTCGACTTTGCGTACGTCCGTCGCGGCGGGTCCCTCGTGGTCCATCATGAGCAGATCGAAGTCGACAATGAGCAACCTCAACTTGGCCACTGTTTCCGGGTGGGAGCGAAAGAAATCGAGCAGCGAGATCAATTGCAACTGATCATCCGGCCCTGGATCAAACCATAGCTCGACAGTTTTGTATGGCTCGCAGAAGTCGACCAAGGCGAGGTCCTTGCGAGCTTCGCTGTTGTTTCGAAACTCGCCGACGAAGTCCGACCAATGAGATCCCGGACCGTGCTGCTCAGAACGCGCGGCGACATAGGTGGCGAAACTGTCAGGAAACGGCAATGGACCCCATACAAGACGAGTGGTGAAAGGAATGACGGCTTCAGCTAGATCCATGCGCATGAGGCAGTAGCCGGACGAGCTGGTCAGGATCAGGCGCTTCATAATCCCCCTCGGCAATCACCCAAACAAAACGGGCGCCGAAGACGTCGGCAACTCAACGTCCTCAGCGCCCGCTTCCCGCGAAGAAATCGGATATCTTGAAACTTACTCTTCCGCCGGCTCATCGCCGTCGGCGTCACGCTCGGGGGTGCCGGCGAGGATCTGCTCGGCGATCAGGCCGGAGTTCTGCCGGATCGCGAGCTCGATCTTGCTGGTGATGTCGGGGTTGGACCTGAGGAACGCCTTGGAGTTCTCGCGGCCCTGACCGAGCCGCTGGCTGTCATAGGAGAACCATGCGCCGGACTTTTCGACGATGCCGGCCTTGACGCCGAGGTCAAGGATCTCGCCCATCTTGGAGACGCCCTCGCCATACATGATGTCGAACTCGACCTGCTTGAAGGGCGGCGCCAGCTTGTTCTTCACCACCTTCACGCGCGTGGTGTTGCCGACCACCTCGTCGCGCTCCTTGATCGCACCAATGCGGCGGATGTCGAGGCGGACGGAGGCATAAAACTTCAGCGCATTGCCGCCGGTCGTCGTCTCCGGCGAGCCGTACATCACGCCGATCTTCATGCGGATCTGGTTGATGAAGATCACCATCGTGTGGGACTTGTTGATGGAGGCGGTGAGCTTGCGCAGCGCCTGGCTCATCAACCGCGCCTGCAGGCCCGGCAGCGCATCGCCCATCTCGCCTTCGAGCTCGGCCTTTGGCACCAGCGCCGCCACCGAGTCCACCACCAGAACGTCGACCGCGCCGGAGCGCACCAAGGTGTCGCAGATTTCAAGCGCCTGCTCGCCGGTATCGGGCTGCGAGATCAGGAGTTCGTCGATATTGACCCCGAGCTTGCGCGCATAGACCGGATCGAGCGCGTGTTCGGCGTCGATGAAGGCGCAGATGCCGCCCTTCTTCTGCGCCTCCGCCACCGTGTGCAGCGCCAGCGTGGTTTTCCCCGAGGATTCCGGCCCGTAGATCTCGACGACGCGTCCCTTCGGCAGGCCGCCGACGCCCAGCGCGATGTCGAGCCCGAGCGACCCCGACGATACCGTCTCGATATCCATCGAGCGGTCGCTCTTGCCGAGCTTCATCACCGAGCCCTTGCCGAACTGGCGCTCGATCTGGGACAGCGCAGCAGACAGAGCTTTGGACTTATCCATGGAGGATCCTTCGACAATACGCAGCGTAGTGACGGACATGGGATGTGCTCCTTATGACGGGGATTCGCTAGCGGGACAAACGGGGCGCGATAAGAAATCGATGGTTTATTGCGTTGGAAATTCTGTACCACCTTTGTTCCATGTTCGCAATATGTTCTTTTTTGAACTCGGGCGCCCCAAGTTCCCGAAAGAGAGAGAGCGCGACAATCCGTAGTTCTCCGACCGAGAACGAAGTTCCTTTCGAACTTAACGCAAGTTAGCGGGTATCCGGGTTTCCTTCCTGGCGAGGGAGCATCTCTTCCGTTCCGGAATTGTCTTTCAGACAGATCAGAACGGGAAATGCCATGAGAAACGCGCTGCAAGACCCGCGCTACTGGCGAGAGCGAGCGGAAGAGACGCGCACCAAAGCAGAGGCGTTTGCGTACCGTAACTCGCGCGAAAGGCTGCTTAAGATCGCCGAAGAATATGATCGACTGGCTGTCTACGCCGAGCAATGGCAGTTGCAACAGTAAGGCCGCGCCATCCCGCCGAGATGGTTGGGAAGAACTGGCAGTCGTGAACTCAGCTGCGATCGAGCAGGCGCTCGCGCAAAGCTCGTCGTGCGCCTTGCGAAGGTTCTCGGAACACGCGCTCCAGATCGATGCTTGCGCGCGATCGTTTTGCTCGCTGGCATCGATCGCCGCCGCCGGCAAGCAGTGGTGCAACGACTCGCGCAGACCCGCAGTCCCCATTGCTCAGCTACGATTGCCTCGCCGCGACGACAGCGATCGTCCGCGACTGAAACTCAATATGGGCGAGGACGGGTGCCCATGTACCGATCGCGCCCGCGCGGGCGCCGTAGTTCTCCGGACAAGAACAAAGTTCCATCAAAATGTTCGCGATTTGGTGCATCTGCCCGAGAACGCACGGGTTTTCGAACGGGGCTGCTTGACGGTATCCCCCCACGCCTGACGGATCGCAGAGTGCTTCGGGTTCCTCGGACGACAAGTTGCTCGTGGGTCCGGACCTGTAGCGGGCTTGTCCGAGGGGCCGCGGCCGGCTGCCACGTTTCCGAGATAGTTCCGTCACGCATCGCATGAAGCAATTTGATCGAACGTGTCGGCAACGGCGCGTCCTGGCGGAACTGACCAAGCTTTGGGAAAAATATGCACTCCGCTGGAACGGTGGGATTCGATCGATGTTAACTTACGTTAAACCCGGGGACGGCGATTGGTAGGGTTTGGGAATACCGCGACCAGCGATCGGATCGCGCAAGGCTGCGGCAACTGCCCTTCGGCAGATTGCGATGTGGCGCAACCTTTCGTTCGGCCTCGAATACCGCCGGCTGTGCGCGGAGCCTAAAAGATGATCCATAAGGGCGTCGAATATACCGTCACACTGGCCACCCCCGGTGTGTGGAAGTGGCAGTTTCAGATCGGCGATACAATCAAGACCGGCAAGACCGAGGCGAAGCTTCAATTGCTGGCGATCCGACGGGTTCAGCTACGCATCGACCGCGAGCTGAAGAAGGCCAGCCGCGAAGCGAGCAGCGCCGCAAACTCATCATTGCGCTGACAGCACTACCGTAAATAACCGGGATTGATCTTTCCCCTGTCACGACCTCCACTGAGTTTTTGCTCCCAGTGGGTTGCCGGTCGGCGGCCTTTGATGCGCCGGTGCCATCTCATGCCGCTCTATTTCTTTCGCATCCGAACCGCCGACGGCACCGGCATCTGCAACGACGGTGCGGAGTTTGCTGATCGCGATGCTGCCTGGAAGGAGATGACTCGTGTCTGCGCCGACATGATCAGCGGCGTATCGCGTCATCTTCGGGAAAACGCGGAGTGGCAGATCGAACTGCTGGACGAGGCCAAGAGCCCGATCTTCCGGATTCGGCTGGTCGCGAAAACGCTGGACTAGCATTACAGTTGTAATTGACTGAGGATTCTGAATCCATGGGCAACCATGATTCGAAGATCGTGGACGCAGGCAG
>NZ_JBEGDB010000111.1:0-24175 GCF_043638955.1 Bradyrhizobium sp. 31Argb
ACAAAGCTCGCGCCAAACTCGGCCGCGCCTATCCAGCCACCCCCAAAGAGTCAAAATCACTGTGATAGACCACTAGGCCGGCTTCGGCTTGCGCGAGGCGACGAACACGCCTGACAGCACCAGCGCAAAGCCGATGAAGTGGAACAGTTGCGGATGCTCGCCGAGGAAGATGATCGACAACACGGTGCCGAACACCGGCACCACATGGAAGAACGGCGCCGTGCGGTTGGCGCCGATCAACTGGACGCCGCGGTTGAAGCAGAGATAGGCCAGCGTCGAGGGAAACACCGCGACATAGATCAGCGAGAGCAGGTTGCTCACGTTGAACTGCATCACCGGGCGTGCCAGCAATTCCCAGACCAGGAACGGTATCAGGCAGGCTGCGCCGCAGCCGAAGGTGAAGGCGACGAATGACAGGCCGTGGATCTCCGGTCGCTTCAGCGACAGCACCGAATAGATCCCGAAGATCGTGAGCGCCGTGATGAAGATCAGGTCGCCCTTGTTGAACTCGACCTTCGACAGTGCGGTGAGGTCGCCGTGCAGGATGATCACCAGCACGCCCGCAAGCGACAGCAGAACGCCGAATGCTTGCGCTGCCGTCAGCCGCACGCCGAGCAGGACCAGCGACCACACCGCGATGATCAGCGGCGCCGCCGATTGCAGCAGCAGCGTGTTCAGCGCCTGGGTATATTCGAGCGCCCAGTACTGCATGGTGTTGAAGACGCCGATCCCCGTCAGCGAGAGCAACACCATCAGGCCGAGACGGCCGCGGATCGCCGGCCAGTCCTGCTTCAGGTGCGGCCAGGCCCAGGGGAGGATCAAGAGGAACGCCAGCGACCAGCGCAAGAAGGAGAGCGTCACCGGCGCAATATGGCCGGCGGCGAGGCGGCCGACGATGGCGTTGCCGGCCCAGAACAGCGCGGTGAAGCTGAGCAAGAGGTAGGGCTGGTTGGCCAGCCAGTTGCCGGAGCCGGCGGGAGAGGTGGTCTCGGAAGCAGACATGCGTCGGGCCCGGTTCATGGCGCCGTGGCCCGCCCGGCGGTTTCACGCGCCGGGCCGGAATGTGAGAGGACCCGGCCGAGGCCACAGACACGGATTTTACGGCGACGGCAATGCTGTTGGCTGCATCTCGACCATGCGCGGGCTCTATCCCGGCAAGCCTGTCGGCTAGTTTCGGTGACTGCTTCGCGGGGCGCCGGCGCGCGGAGGGGCAGCGTCAGCCGGCCTCGCCGGAAGGATCGGCCTGGCGCTTGACGATCTGTGCGGTGAGTTCGATGAGGATCCGTTTCGTATCGACGTCATGCAATTCACGAAACAGCCGCAACAGGCGCAGCTCGAGCAGCGACTGCAGCGATGCGGAGCCCGGCTCGGGCAGCCGCCGCGCCCGGGCGGCGGCGCTGGTGGCGCGGCCGTTGAAGAGATCGACGGAGACGCCGAGCGCGCTCGCCACCTGGCGCAGGCGCTCGATATCAACCGCATCCCGGCCGTTTGTGCGCTCCGTCCGTGGCGGGGGCGGGGGCGTTGCTCCCAGCACTTCCGCAAGGTCGGACTGCGATAATCCGATCTCGCGCCACTTGGCCTGCACCAATTGATCGATGTACCCGTCGGTCGATTTGCTCATTGGGTTGCTCAGCCGATCTTGGAGCGTGTTTCGTTCACGAAGCCTGCGAACAGATTTACCAGTGGCTCCCCCTTGTAGGTTTTCTGCAGATCGTTGGGATGCACGAACTCGTCGCGGAACCACGGATACTTCCGGCCATCGAAGGCCTGGATGGTCCAGTCGATCAACTGCTTGACGCGCGGAATCCGCTTGGCGTCGGGGTGATAGGCAAGCCAGATGTCGAGCGAGAAATTGATGCCGATGTCGAGCGGGATCAAAGGCCCCGCGACCGCCGGCACATAGGTCGGCAGCCAGCCGATGCCGGCACCCTTGGCGACCGCCCAGACATGGGCGCTGCTGACATTGTTGCGCATGGCGACGAAGCCGACCTGCTCGCGGCCGGCATATTGCTCGTACATCTGCTGCGCGCGGGTCTGGTCGGCGTCCTGCAGCACGATGCGGTGGTTCTGCCGGATGTCGTCCTGGTCCTTCGGCATGCCGTAGATCTCGACATAGGACGGGCTGACGAACGGCATGACGTGAAGACGGCCGATCTTGACGCGCTTCAGGTCGGGCTTGTCGGGCTCTTCGAGCTGCACCGCGACGTCGGCCTCGAGCCTGAGCACGTCGGCGGAGCGCATCTCGCATTTGAGATCGACGAGCAGCCCCGGATAGACGCGCTGGAATTCGATCAGCCGCGGCGCGACCCAGAAGGTGCCGAGACCTTCGGTGATGGCAAAGCGCACCTCGCCCGAGAGCGCCGGCGTGGTCTGGCTCAGCGCGCGGTCGAGGCCGAAGGCGGCTTCTTCCATCCGCCGCGCCGCCTCCAGCACCTTCTCGCCTTCGGGCGTCAGCCGCACGCCGTCGACATGGCGGGTGATCAATGTCGTTTTATAGGCACTCTCTAGTTGCAGGATCTGCTTGCGCAGGAAATTGGCCGAAGCGTTCAGCTCGAGGGCTGCAGCGCGGAAGCTGCCGATCCGTGCAACCTCAAGGAATATCCGCACCGAATCCCACTGGGCGATGCGGCCCGGGGGGTGTGCACGGTGGTGAACACCCCTGCGCTCAGGTGAGTGCATACAAATCGCCTCGTTTGTCGCCTTTTAGCTTAACGGGAACACCCCTCTATTCTTGGCAGAAACGCGGCAAAACCACAACCGCGAGAGATGATCGATGACTGCTCTGGACCTCGATTTTATTCGCAAAGCCGCCACCAGGCGTCAGGGGGCGGGTCCCGCCCGTTCGCTCGACAAGATGACCATGCTGCGATTGGCGAAACGCACGGTGATTTTCACCGTCGATGCCGCCGGGATTGCGGCGCTGATGGATGCGGCGAGGGAAGATATTCCGGGACTGACCACCAACCGCATCGTTCAGACCGTCGCCAACCATAATCCGGATGCGTTCTGGGCGATCGCGCGGCGTGATCAGTTCGACATTGCCGCGCCGAAGGGCGAAGGTTTCCTCGCGGTGCTGCCGCTGACGCAGGAAGGCACGCGCCGCTTGATCGACGGACGGCTCGATACCAAGAATCCCGATCTCGCCTTCGTCACGCGGCAGTCGGAGCGGCCGGCGGGCATCTATGTCTGGTGCATCCACGCCAAGGGGCCGACGGTCGCTGCGATCCCGCTGGTGCTGCAGAAATTCTCGACCCCGCTCTACCAGGGCATCAACATCTATTCGCGCCCGATCACCAAGGAAGGCCTGCGCGTGCTCGAGCCGCTCGGGTTCACTCCGGGCGCCCGCTATGACGGATTGTTCGCGCCGCATCTGCAGATGCTCGATCGCTCGCACGAGATGCCGCCGCCGAAGCCGGTGCCGCCGGATCCGATTTCGGTGCGGGTGGTGCGCTCGATGGACGAGATGGCGCGCGTGATGGCGATCCGCAGCGCCGTCTACATGGGCGAGCAGCATTGCCCGTTCGAGGAGGAATTCGACGGCAACGATTTCTCCGCGACGCATCTGATCTGCCATCAGGGCCGCGAGCCGGTCGGCTGTCTGCGGATCCGCTACTTCGCCGATTTCGCCAAGCTGGAGCGGCTGGCGGTGCGCAGCGAAAGCCGCAGCAGCGGCATCGCCGGCCGCATCGTCGATGCCGCGATCGAGCTCTGCCGCAAGAAGGGTTACAACGTCCTCTATGCGCATGCGCAGAAGCGATTGCTCGGCTTCTGGGAGCAGCGCGGCTTCGAGCGCATGTCTGGCTCGCGCGAATTCGTGTTCTCCGATTTCGACTATGTCGAGGTCAAGCTTCAGACCGAGCGGCATCCGCAGCGCATCACCCTTGGCGAGGATCCTTACGTCCTGATCCGCCCCGAGGGACAGTGGGACGTTCCCGGCATCCTGGAAATGTCCGCTGGCCGCGGCCCGGCGGCGCAGCCGGCCGCGATGTGACCGCCATGGCCCCGGTGATCGACCTCAAACCCTATGTTGGCGCTTCCAACAGCCGGCTGTTGGTCATGGTGGACCTGCAGGAGGAGGCCTATTTCCGCGGGGCGGCGGGTTGCGCTGACGATCTCGAGCGCTCGCTGGAAAGCTGCAGGGCCGCGATCCAGCACGCCCGCAATGCCGGGATGCCGATCGCCTTCACGCGGCGGGCTGAAGGCTTGGATCTCGTCGACAGGAAGGCGCAGTCGCGCTGGATCATGGGTCTCGAGCCGAAGCGCGCGGACATGGTGTTCGAGCGCAGGCAGCCTTCCTGCTACGCCAATCCGCTATTCGAGGACGTCGTCTCGCGGATCGGCAGCTTTGCGATCGGCGGTCTGGCCGCGGAAGAGGTCTGCCTTGCCACCGCCATCGACGCTTCACACCGCGGCCATCGCGTCACCTTCCTGACCGATGCAGCCGCGAGCCGGCAGCGGCGCGATGCCGATCCTGGTTCAGTGCACCTTGTCGCGACGAAGGCGATCGAGTTGTTCGCCGACGTCGCCACCACCGCCCACTGGCTGGTCGCGACCGCGCAGCGGCCTCTGAGAGGGCATCGATATGGATGAATTGAGGGCCCGTCGCTTGCGTAACGTGATTCCGGTACTGACCGAACAGCGTAACATTCTGGTTTCCGGCGGGCTGTCCTTTGCCGGCCACCTCGTCGATCTCGCGATCATGCAGCTCCAGCTCTCGCTGCATGAGATATCAGAAGACGAACTGTCCGAATTCTCCGACGCTGTCAGCCTTAATCTCGTCAGCGGCGACCTCCAGGATTGATCGGGAGGCAGGGATGCCCCGCAGATGGATCGTGCTTGCCGTGCTGTTCGCGGCGCGCGCGGCGACCGGGTTTCAATTCCAGTCGGTCGGATCCACGACCAACTTCCTGATGCACGATCTGGCGCTCAGCTACGTCCAGCTCGGCATGCTGCTCGGCGCTTATCTGTTGCCCGGAATCGTCGTCGCCTTTCCGGCCGGCCTGATCGGCCAGCGCGTGCGCGAGACGACGCTCGGGCTCGGCGGGCTGGCGCTGATGGCGGTGTCGGGCGTCGCTCTGTCCTATTGCGACAGCTTCGCCGCTGCGCTGGTCGCGCGCGTGATCGGTGGCGTCGGCGCCACCATCGTGATCCTGGTCGCCACCAAGATGACGACCGACTGGTTCGCCGGCCGCGAGATCGTGCTGGCGATGTCGCTGTTGCAGATGAGCTGGCCGTTCGGCGCGATGCTCGCGCTGCCGGCGCAGACCTATCTGGCACAATCGCTGGGGTGGCCGGCGGTGATGGCGTCGAGCGCGATGTTGGCCCTGGTCGTGCTCGGCGCCTTCGCATTGCTGCCGCGGAGTCCCGTTCAGGCAGAGACTGCCGCCGCGGCCGCGCGCACCGGCCTGCCGGTCAGGACCCTGGTCCCGGTCCTGGTCGCGGGCGTCATCTGGGGCGCGATGAATCTCGCCTGCGTGCTGTTCTTCAGCTATGCGCCGCCATTGATGGTGGCGCACGGCTCGAGCCCGACGGGCGCGGCCTCGCTGGTCAGCCTCGCGATCTGGTTCACCATCATTGCCATTCCCGCCGGCGGCTATCTGGTCGAGCGGTCGGGGCGGCCGGTCGCAGCGATCATTGCGTGCGGACTTCTGGCGGCGCTAGCGCTGGCGCTGTTCGTCGCAAACATCCATCCAACGATCGCCTGCCTGGTCTTCGGCGTTGCCATCGGCCCATTGTCCGGCGCGATCCTGTCACTGCCGACGCGCGTGCTCGAGCCGCGCGACCGCTCGCTTGGCTTCGGCCTGTTCTTCACCTGCTTCTACATCCTGATGGCGATCGGACCTTCCGCCGCCGGCCGGCTGCAGGATGCCTGGGGCAACCCGTCGGCCGCGCTGATCGCGGGCGCCGCGCTGCTGGCGGCAATGGCGCCCTTGTCGCTGGTGTTCTCGCTGCTCTCGAAGCGCGGCGAGATGCTGACGCTCAAGCCCGCGACGGCCTGAGCGTCGGGTCGTAGACCGCTTACGCCGTCAGCGTCTGTACGATCGCGCCGACGGCCTTCACGGCATCGTCGGGCGCAAGCTCGATCTGCAGGCCGCGCTGGCCGCCATTGACGAACACGCTCGTCTCGTTAAGCGCCGCCTGTTCGATCGCGATTGGCACGCGCTTCTTCTGCCCGAACGGGCTGATGCCGCCGACATGGTAGCCGGTCAGCCGCTCGGCATCGGCCGGCCGCATCATCTTCGCGGTCTTGCCGCCGAAGGCGCTCGCGAGCTTCTTCATGCTGACCTCGCAGTCCGACGGCACCACGGCGCAGACCGGCTTGCCGTCGACCTCGGCCATCAGCGTCTTCAGCATCCGTTTGGGCGCCACCCCCAGCGCCTCGGCGGCCTGCAGGCCGATGCTCTCGGCGTCAGGATCATAGTCATAAGCGTGCAGGGTGAATGTCACGCCGAGCTTTGCCAGCGTCTCGGTGGCGCGCGTGCTCTTGGACATCTGGCTGGCTGTTCCCTTAAACCTTGTCCATGATCCGGCCCTGCCTTGCGGCGGCCACAAATTTTCCGGGGGTATCAAAGGCTTGGAGATCGTCGAAACGGCGCAAAAACTACCCTTCTTGCTTGCTTAAGCGTAGCGCTTCCTTTATCGGGTTAGCGACCTGTGTGCGAGCGGCCACCGCCGTGATTTCGGCCGGGCAGCTTAAACCATGATCCGGAAAGTTCGGCACCGCTTTTCCGCTGTGATCATGATCGAACCTTGAAGTGTTGCAGGGAACGCTTGCGAAATGGCCAATGTTGTCGTGGTCGGCGCCCAGTGGGGCGACGAAGGGAAGGGCAAGATCGTCGACTGGTTGTCGGAGCAGGCCGACATCGTCGTGCGCTTCCAGGGCGGTCACAATGCCGGCCATACGCTTGTCATCAATGGCGAGACCTACAAGCTCGCGCTGTTGCCGTCGGGCGTGCTGCGGCCGTCGAAGCTGGCCGTGATCGGCAACGGCGTCGTGTTCGATCCGCAGGCCTTCCTGGACGAGGTCGAGCGGCTGAAGGGGCAGGGCGTGGCGGTCAGCCCGGATAACTTACGAATCGCCGAGAACGTCACGCTGATCCTGCCGCTGCACCGCGATCTCGATGCACTTCGCGAATCATCCAACGCAGTGACCGCGATCGGCACCACCCGCCGCGGCATCGGCCCGGCCTATGAGGACAAGGTCGGCCGCCGCGCCATCCGCCTGATGGACCTCGCCGATCTCGACACCCTGCCGCACAAGATCGACCGCCTGCTGGCGCACCACAATGCGCTGCGCCGCGGCCTCAATCTCGAGGAGGTCGACGGCAAGGGCATCCTGCGCGAGCTGACGGCGCTGGCACCGAAGATCCTGCCCTATGCGGAAACCGTCTGGCGCCTGCTCGACCTCAAGCGCCGCGAGGGCAAACGCATCCTGTTCGAGGGTGCCCAGGGCGCTCTGCTCGACGTCGACCACGGCACCTACCCTTACGTCACTTCCTCCAACACGGTGGCCGCACAGGCGGCAACCGGCACTGGCCTCGGCCCCGGCGCGGTCGGCTATGTCCTGGGAATCTGCAAGGCCTACACCACCCGTGTCGGCCATGGCCCGTTCCCGACCGAGCTGACGGACGAGATCGGCGAGGAAATCGGCCGCCGTGGCAAGGAATTCGGCGTCAACACCGGCCGCAAGCGCCGCACCGGCTGGTTCGATGCGGTGCTGGTGCGCCAGACGGTGCGCACATGTGGCATCACGGGGCTGGCGCTGACAAAGCTCGATATTTTGGATGGATTCGATACCATACAGGTCTGCACCGGCTATAAGCTCGACGGCAAGGAAATCGACCACCTGCCGGCGGGCGAGGGTGCACAGGCCCGCGTGGTGCCGATCTATGAGACTATCGAGGGCTGGAAGCAGCCGACGGCGAACGCCCGGTCCTGCGCCGACCTGCCGGCGCAGGCCATCAAATATGTCCGCCGGGTGGAAGAATTGGTCGGCTGTCCGATCGCGCTTCTTTCCACCAGCCCGGAACGCGAAGATACTATTCTGGTACAAAATCCGTTCGAGGCTTAACGGGATATTACCTATATCCCACCAATTTGAATGGAAATGGCTGATTACTACCCGCTGATTGCCCGCGCCATCGCCGGATTGGACCCCAATGCTCCCGGTGAGAGCCGCCGCGCGCTTTATGAGCGCGCGCGGGCTGCGCTGATCCAGCAGCTCCGCGGCGTCCAGCCGCCGCTTTCCGAGTCTGAGATCACCCGCGAGCGCTTGGCGCTCGAAGAGGCCGTTCGCAAGGTCGAATCGGAGGCCGCCCAGCGCGCCCGCGAGGCCACCCGTCCTGGCACCGGTTCCCGCAGCGGCGACGCCTTCCGCCGCGCCACTGCCACCGCCGCCACCACCACCCGCCCGCCGGAAGGCGCTCCGGCCCCGGCAGCCACCCCGCCGCGCCCGCGCACTCCACCGCCGCCGCGTCCGCCTGGCGGCGAGGATCGCCCCCCGCGCAATCTCCGTGGCGAGGCGCCGCCGGTCACCCCGCGCCCGCCGGCGCCACCAACGCCCGATCCGCAGCGCCCTCCCGGCGCGCGCCGAGGGCCGGACAATAACGGTGCCGCGAACAATGGCGCGCCGCCGCCGGCGCCGCAGCCGCCGGCTCTGCGTGGCTTCCGCGATCTCGCCGCCGACGCCGACGATCTCGGCCGCGCCGCCGCGCAGGCGAACCGCAATGCGCGCAAGACCTACGCCAATGTGCCGTCTCCCTCGCCGGAGTTCGACCGGCTCGAGCCGAACATGGAGAATCGCGGCGCCGATCCGGACGCCCCCTATTCCTATGACGAGTCGAGCGAGGAAGCCGAGCGCTACCCGCAGGGATCGCAGCCGCGGGCGCGGACCGGCAATGGCGGCGATCGCAACGTCAAGAAGAGCGCGCGGCTCGGCTCGGCATTCCCGTTCAAGAGCGCGATTGCGGTCGGCATCATCCTGATCCTGGTCGGCGCCGGCATCCTCTGGGGCAAGCAGGCGGTCACGGTCGTGAGCGGGCTGCTCAAGTCGTCACCCTCGGTGGAGGCGCCGAAGGATGTCGCGACGCCCGCGACCAAGCCGAAGATTCCGGACCGCGTCGGCCAGCCGTCGTCCAGCGAGCCGGTTGCACCGGTGGCGCAGCGTGTCGTGCTCTATGACGAGGACCCCAGCGATCCCAAGGGCAAGCAATATGTGGGCTCGGTGATCTGGCGCACCGAACCGATCAAGGCTTCGGGCAACGCGGCACCCGACATCGCCGTGCGCGCCGACATCGAGATCCCCGACCGCAAGTTCAAGATGACGATGTCGTTCCGCCGCAACACCGACTCGTCCTTGCCCGCGAGCCACACCGCCGAGCTCACCTTCATCCTGCCGCAGGATTTCCCGAACGGCGGCGTCGGCAATGTGCCGGGCATCCTGATGAAGTCCAACGAGCAGGCCCGCGGCACCCCGCTCGCAGGCCTGGCGGTGAAGGTCACCGACGGCTTCTTCCTGGTCGGCCTCTCCAACGTCGATGCCGACCGCTCGCGCAACCTGCAGCTCCTCAAGGAGCGCTCCTGGTTCGACGTGCCGCTCGTCTACACCAACCAGCGCCGCGCCATCATCGCGATCGAAAAAGGCGCCCCCGGCGAGCGCGCGTTTAATGATGCGTTCGCGGCGTGGGGGGAGTGAGGGGAGTTCTTCCCTGGCGTCGGACAATTGTCGCCGTCGTGAGACAGGAGCGGCATTGCTAGAGCAGTGAGTGAGGCGCCATGAAACGCTACCTGATCTTCGCCGCTATCGGTCCGCTCATCGGTGGTCTCATTCTGCTGTTCGCGACCAGCTATCAGTCTGGTTATTGGAACGAGACCGGCGTGCACGAGGTCGGAAAGTTCTTCCTGGCTTTCGCCAAGACGCTGCAATACGCGTATCTGTTCGGCATCGTGCCGTCACTGATGCTGGCGGCGATCGACGACATCCTGATGCATGTGTGGAAAATCAATCCGTTTGCGCGGATGCTGACCATTGGCGCAATCGGATTCATCGCGGCCGAATTGCTCTACGGTTCGCGCGGCCCGGACTCCGGCGCGGTGCAGTTCATTCTGTATGGGCTCGTCGGCCTGGTGCCGGCAACGCTGTCGTCCTGGCTGGCGCACAAATACGCGGAAGAGCCGCAGCCGGCGACCACTTAACCGCTTTCGCCGTCATTGCGAGCCAACGGGGCGGCGCTACGCGCCGACCCGTTGGCTCGCAATGACGATGTGGCTGCTTTGGGTGCGACAATCAACCCGACGGGCAAATCAGCTAAAACCTTCGCCCAAAAATAGATCGCTTAACCCGTCGGCCACCGTCATGCCCGCCACCGGGTCTCGCCTTCGGCGAGCCCGATGACAGGCTCCGGCGGGCATCCGGTAACCGGCGGCTTCTCGACTCAAGCACTGCTGCCTCTGGAATACTGGATCGTCCGGTCAAGCCGGACGACGACAGCGGAAGCTGTTTGAAAGTTGTATTAGAAACCTCCCCGTCATTGCGACCCGTTGGCTCGCAATGACGGCGTCGTCCCGGCTTGAAGTGCGCGGTGATGTCTCGTCAGAACCGCCGATCGATGAAGACGACTATCTAACAGCCATAGGCTGCGATGCTTTATTGCAGGCCGTACTTATGCAACGCGACGATCATGAGGCGAATGATGCAGTCCGAGATCGTTTCGCCTCGCAGGCGCACTTGCTGCAGCCCCGCCAACGTTGCCTCGTTGACCGGTATGAGCCAGTTGCCGTTTGGCAGGCGCCGTCCGGTCGGGGCCCCAGCCGCACTCTCTATCAAGGCGCGGCACTCCTCGGTGATCTCAATATTCGGCATCGCTTTGATCGGAGTCCTCGCGGGATTAAAGCGGGCGGTGTTGGTCTGAGCCAACATCATAGCTCGCGCTGCGCGCGCCCCGGCAACTGCACATCAGAGAATCCATTTCACCGCATGCTCTGCTGTTGGATGGGTTCCGGGCTCGTCCTTCGGACGCCCCGTCTCGGAGAGGACGGCGGCGATCCTGGCGCGGTTCATGTTCAGAACGTTAGGCGGAACCGGGCGGACAGCCCGTTTTCCTCGGTGTGAGCGCCGAGCCGACCCGTATAGGAAAAACCCAGCGTGGCGTCCTTGCTGAGGGGGATATCGAGCCCGGTCTGGATGAGCGCGGCATCGCGGGCGATCGGCACGCCTGTCACCGTAAAGGCATCGGAGCTGACAAAGGCGTGGGTGGTCCACGGCGTGACATCGCCGAACGCATGCTGCCAGCCGAGCGTGCCGTGCAGATTGCCGCTGAACGATCCCAGACTGACGGGGAGTGCGCCACGCAGGCCGATCGTGGAATAGGTGACGTTCTGGGTCTCACCGCCGCCGTGCAGGCCGGCGGTGCCGTTCTCGTCATAGCCGTTCGTGTGCAGATTGACCCAGGCAAAGCCGGCAAACGGTTCAAGGGCGGCCCCGCCGGCATGGAAGGTGTAGCCGGCATCGCCGAAGATCTGCGTGGTGCGGGCATTGTAGGAGGTCTTGTCGATTTCGGCGAAATCGGGGAAGGCGACGTTGCGGCTGGTATCGATCGCATGCCAAGTGTTGGCCAGACCGAGATGCAGGCCGAGATCGTTGATCCTTGTGCCGGCATACGCGCCGATCGTGGACTGGTCGACGTCGGCCGACGAGGCGCGGCCATCGACGCTGTAGAATGAGCGGCCATAGCCGCCCATCACGCCGATCCGCCAGCCGCTGTCGATGAGCTTGTCGGCGCCGACGAAGAAACCACCCGCGGCGCGGTCGAGGCTGGCGGCGTTGCCGCCTCCGCCGCCGAGCCGGGCCCAGCTGCCATAGCCGGAACCCCAGACGGCGAGGCCGTCGCTGAGCTTTCGGACATTGTCGGCGGATGATCCGCCCGCCTCGCCGAAGGCGGCGAGCAGCCGGCCGGTGACGGCGTCGCGGGCAAAATGGCTGTCCTCGATCAGGCCGCTCTTCAGACTGGCATGGATCTCGCCGTCGAGAGCGTTGTAGGCGCCGCGGGCTTCGCCAGCGTCAAGCAACAGCAGCTTGTTGTAGAGCGCAAGCGACGAGCCGGATTGCGCCAGCGTGTCGAGTGCAACCGCGGTGCGGTACTGGTTCGCGGTGTGGGCAACCGTCTCGAAAATGGCCGGGTTGCCCGAGCCATCTGTGTTCGTTGGGGCCAGGGCAACGGTGAGATAGGCGCTATCGGCGGTGTAGCTGAGGCTGGTCGTGAGGAAGGCGGAGGAGATGGCGGAGCCGGCGAAGCTGCCGCTCACGCCAGTGCCGGCCCTCAGGATCGTGGCGGTCTGGCCTTTCTGGTAGCTGGCCAAGGGATCAAGTGTGGAGACCACCACAGTGCCGCCTTTAAGGGTGGCTCCGCCCGACACCGTGGTCAGGTCGCTGCCGGACCCGGCAACATCCACCGCATAGATCGCGCCGTTCTCGAAGGTGAGGTTGCCGTTGACAGTCAAGCTGCCGATCGTGCCCGCTCTGCCGGGGGCGAGAATGCCACCGCTGTTGATCGTCGTGGTGCCCACGCTGCCGGTGCCGGCGAGGGTGGCGCCGGCATTGACGATGGTCAGCGCACTCGAGGCGATGGAGCCATCCACGGCCAGGGTGCCGGCTGGAATCGTCGTGGTCCCCGTGTAGCTGTTGTCGCCGGTCAGGACCACGGTGCCCGTCCCACGCTTGGTCAGGCTGCCGGTCGATCCCGCGGCGTCGGCGAGATCGGCGTTCAGGGTGAAGGTGTCGGCGGCGGCGACCGCTTCGACGTTGAGGTTGCCTTGCAGGGTGACACCGCCACTCGCGGTGAGCGTGAGAGAGGTCTTGCCGCCGGCGATCAGGGCTCCGCCGCCGTCGACATTGGCATTGTCCGTTGCGGTTCCGCCGCGGAGCGTGGCGCCGTTTGCCAGCACGATGCTGCCTTCGGTGGTGATGCTGTTGTTGCCAGCGGCGACCAGGGTGGCAGTGCTGCCCAGGGTAAAGCTGGAAGAAGAGCCGTCCAGTTGGATCGCGCCGGCGGTCACCGTGGCGGCGGCGTTGGCTGAAGTGGCGTTGCTGACCTCGCCGGCGGCATAGAGGTAGAGCCTGCCGGCGACGACATTGAAGGTGGTCTGGCCGCCCGAGTTGGTGAAGACATTGTTGCCGCCGAGCTTCCAGGTGCCGTCGCCGGTTTGGGTGATGGCGAGGGTGCCGTTGGCCCTGCCGCCCATCGGATCGCGCATGTCCAGCACCCCTCCCGAGGCTACGCTCACATTGAGCGTGGCGGGCCCATTCAAGTAGATGGACGAGGCTTGTCCGCTGGCCGTATTGCCGGAGAAGGTGGAGGTCCGGCCTCCGCCGACCGTCAGATTGATCGTGCCGTAATCGGTGTAGACCGCGCCGCCCAGCGTGCCGGTCGTGTTGCCGAAGAAGCTGCTGTCGGCGATCGTCACCGTGCCGCTTGCGTCGAAAATGGCGCCGCCACCATGGGCGGCGTAATTGTTGGAGAAGCTGCTGCCGGTGATCGTCGCGGTGCCGTTGATGAAGATGGCGCCGCCATAGGTGGCCGAGTTGCCGGAGAAACTGCTGTCGGTGATCGTCACCGTATGGTTCGTTTCATTGAAGATCGCGCCACCGGCGCCGGCGGAATTATTGGAGAAGTGGCTGTCGACGATGGTTGCCGTGCCGAAGTTGAAGATCGCGCCGCCACCATAGGTGGTGGACGAATTGCCGGAGAAGCTACTGCCGCTGATCGACGCCGCGCCAGTGTTATAGATCGCTCCGTTCGCGTTGCCGGAGAAGCTGCTGTCGGCGATCGTTGCCCTGCCGGTGTTGTAGATCGCGCCGCCGGCACTGCTGGCGGAATTGCTCGAGAAGCTGCTGCCGGTGATCGACATCGTGCCGGCGTTGAAGATCGCGCCACCCTGACTACCGGCGGTATTGCTGGAGAAGCTGCTGTCGACGATCGTTGTTGTGCTGTCGGCGTCGCTGTAGATGGCGCCGCCATAGGAGGTGGCCGTGTTGCCAACGAAGCTGCTGTTGGCGATAACCGTGCGATAATAGTTGATGACTGCACCGCCGGCATAAGTGGCCGAATTGTTGGAGAAGCTGCTGCCGTAGATCGACATCGTGTCGGTGTTGAAGATCGCGCCGCCGGTGACGCTGGCGGAATTGCCGGAGAAGCTGCTGTCGACAATTATCGCCGTGGCGGAGGAGGTGATCGCGCTGCCGCTACGGGCGGAATTGCCCGAGAACCTGCTTTTGACGATCGTTGCCGTGCCGGAGTTGTTGTAGATTGCGGCGCTATAGAAGGCGGCGGAATTGCCGGAGAAGCTGCTGTCAGCGATTGTGACCGTGCCGGCGTTGAAGATCGCGCCACCCCGCTGTACGGTCGTGTTGTTGGAGAAGCTGCTGTCGGCAATCGTCGCCGTGCCGCTGTTGTAGATCGCGCCGCCATAGGTGGCCGAGTTGCCGGAGAAGATCACGGACGAGTTGGCCCCGGCATCGCTCAGATCGGCCCTGGCGCTGCCGATCGAGAAAGAGGCGCCGGAATTCACATAAATCGCTCCGCCACTCGCTCCGCTGCCGCTCACCGAGTATGTCAGCGTGCCGCCCGCATTTACATAGTTCGCCGTCGCGCCGGATATGGTCTGCATGGTCGAGACCGATGTGGGCGTGCTGACGGTCGTGGTGGCGTTGCTGGCCACGGCCTGGTTGTAGGCCGTCAGCGCCGCTTGCATCGCAGCGGTGTTGGTCGCGCTGGGGTTGCCCGCGTAGGCCACGATGGTGGCTTGCAGGGCGCTGGACGCGTCGCCGACCGCATCGGCCCACGCCAGCGACGGCGCAAGGCTCAGCAGCAGTGCAGCGGCCGAAACGCCCCACTTCCACTCAGAGCCGACCCGGCGGCGATGCCGGTGTCCGGGACGATCTTTCTTGCTGAGAACCCTGACCGGTTCCGACGCCTGGACGAGGCCAACGACTTGATTGAAGGCAGGACGGGAGGCGCGATTCATGGGCAGCGATCGACCGGTAAGCTGAAGTTGTTCAGCAAACACACGAGCAATCTGACGGCTACCCCCTGGTACGGAAAGCATGAAGTTTTGGACGGAATGCGAAGTTTTCGGTAGCAGTGCGTACGATCCGAACGCACGCCTCGCGGGTTGCACTTCATCACGCGGTGAGATGGTCTATGGTTAATGATTCGAACGATCGAGTGGAACCGCGCGCTTCCTCGCGGACATCTCCCGAATCGCCCTCACCGAAGCGCCCCGCGCGCTTCCTCTACGGAGAGCGAAGCAGCCTTGATCCCCGCGCGAACGGCGCCGACTATCTCGCGGACGCCAACCTGTTTCGTCGCAGCTATGTTCGAACCATCGGCGAATCCGAGGGGATGCCGCTCGACAGCACCACGGCATGGCTCGTCGGAAACAACGTCGCTTTCTACAAGCTGACATCCAATTCCTGCGTGGAGGCAAAGCGAACCGAAGCGGACGCCGCGGCCGACAAGATCGACGGCGTGGTATTCGACTACGTCCTGTCCGGAGAATATAGCGAGGAAACTGCAACCGATTTCGTCAGCCTGAGCGCCGGAGACCTTGGGATGGTCCAAAGCACGGTCGAGGTAACGGCGCGGTCGCGCCGGGTTCGCATGGCGACGATTTTCCTGCCGCGAACGCGTCTTGTCGCCGCACTCGAGACCGACCTCTCCGACGACCGCTTCATTCTTCGCTTTCTCAGTTCCGCTCCGCTGGCGCCCTTTATCGGCGCCCAGATGCGGTTGCTGTTCGAGTCCTACGGGAGGATGGACGCGCAGGACTTCGAGATCGTGCTGGAGGCGACGGCCGAACTCCTCATCCATCTGCTGCGCTGTGAGCTATCCCGGGGCGAGCAGTTTCAGGCACGACCAGGCAAGGAATTCATGCGGGCGATTGCCTACATCGAGGAGAACTATCATCGCGCCGAGCTGACGCCGGATGATATCTGGCGGGGCATCAACGTATCGCGGACCCAGCTCTACAAGCTGTTCTCGGAGAATGGCCTGACCGTGGCAGGATATCTGCGCGACGTTCGGCTGCGCCGTTTCGTCGATGCCTTGAGGACGACGGACGCGTCCGGAATCGGCCGCCTTGCCTGGACCTGCGGATTGGACATGCAGGCCGCCGACTTCACCCGTTTATTCAAGCGTGTCTATGGGATGACGCCTCGCCAGGCGCGAGCGGCTCTACAAGCTGGGCAGCCGGTCGTAACCAAGAAGGCTGGTACATAAATTGTAACAGTTCGCGTGGTCCCGTGCGGCGCTATGGATTGTTTCGCGGAGCCCGTCATCGGGCGGCGCTACGCGCCGACCCGCTGGCTCGCAATGGCGATGTGGATGCAACGGGTGCGACAAATCAACCCGACGGGCAAATCACCCAAAAGTCTGTCCAGCCCTCACGCAAAAAACATTCCGCTTTCGCCGTCGGGCAAATCAGTGATTTAACTCCGCGCGTCTCACCCGAGAGAGGGGCGGCTCGCGATCGTCACGAACGTTGCGGTGAGATGCGGTGGACGCGATGCGTGCGACTGACGAGCGCATGTAACGCGGACGGCGAAGTCGTGTGGTCCTGGCGCCCCGACGCTGGCGCTAAGTTTTTTGCGCGAAACAAGTTCGCGCGAGAGATGACGGTGGCAAGAAAGCCCGGTCACCGGGGAGAGCACGAAGGAAGCCGTAACACCATCGCGCAGGGAAAGCCGGAATGCTTCGGTTGAACCTGTGGTCCTACCCCCGTGCTTTTTGTTGCACGGGACCCACGGGTGCAACCAGCACCCGGCTTTCCCTGCGCCCTCTGTTCAATGAGAGGGTGGAACGAGACGCAAAGCTCGGACGCAAAGCGCCGCGAGAATGCGAACTCACATCCCTCACGCTGTTTGAAATTTGAATCCGAACTTGCGGCGATGCTGTAGGGTGGGCAAAGCGACTTGTCCGCCGTAGCTCAACGAGCGAAGGCGGAAGCGTGCCCACCATCCCGAGCACGGCGCTGGATGGTGGGCACGGCGCAAGTGCGCCTTTGCCCACCCTACAGCACTATCTAACAGTCCTAGGCTGCAATGCCCTATTGCAAGCCGCTCTTATGCAAGGTGACGATCATGACGCGAATGATGCAGTCCGAGATCGTTTCGCCTTGCCGCCGTACTTGCTGCAGTCGCTCCCATGTCACCTCGTTGACCGGTATGAGCCAGTTGCCGTTTGGCAAGCGCCGTCCGGTCGGGGGCTCAACCGCGCTCTCAATCAGGGCGCGGCACTCCTCAGTGATCTCAATATTCGGCATCGCTTGATGGAAGCCCTCGCGGGATTAAAGCGGTCGGTGTTGGCCTGAGCCGACAAGATCCACCAGTTAAATCGCGGCAATGCTTTTAACTGGTATCGCGAATGAGACACTGCTAACGACGGAATCACGGCGAGTGTGCGGCCCTGCCGCGAGGTGACAGAGCGGTAATGTGACGCAACTTGTACCGCGTCCTTGCGTTACCATCTGAATGCTCATGCCCGACGACATCTTCGTGCCCAACCGCGCCCGCTCGCAGGGCCCGTTCCGCGACGCCAGGCCGCGGGGGAAAATCATCGACCAGGACGGACGCGAGATTCCGGAAGCGGCGCTGCATCCGCAGTTCGAGGCGTTCCGGCTTGATTTCGAGACCGCCAATCCGTTCGGCACTCTTACCCGTGAGCAGCGGCTGGCGCGGCTCGAGGCGATCGCGAAACTGCTCGACGTCGCCTTCATCGTACCCGGCACCAAGATCCGCTACGGCATCGACGGCCTGATTGGTCTGATCCCCGTGGTCGGCGACATCATCACGACGGCGATCTCGCTGTGGCTGGTGCGGGAAGCGCGTGCGCTGGGCGCGCCCTGGCACATTACCGCGCGGATGCTCGCCAATGTCGCGCTCGATGGCGCGGTCGGCCTGGTGCCGCTCGCGGGCGACGCGTTCGACGTCATGTTCCGCGCCAATGTCCGGAACGTGCGCATGCTCAGGCGCTGGCTGGACAAGCAGCCGCGGCTATGAGCGCAAAAAGAGAAAGCCCCCGGATCATCCCGAGGGCTTTTCGCTTGGGTCAGGGACGGATTGGTTTAAGCGGCGTCGGCGTCGGTATTGGTCTGCACCGGGCGCGGACGACGCGGCAGCGGGAACGCCTCGCTGTCATAGAGCGTGCGGATGCCGTTCTGGTCGAAACGGGCTTCCTCGACCTGCAGGTAGGCGCCGTTCAGCGAATCCGCCGGCAGCTCTTCCATGGCATACTGCACGGCTTCTGCCGCGGTGCCAAAGCGCCGATAGGCGAAACCGGCCCGCTTCTTCTTGCGAATGGCGGCGGGAAAGAGTTCGGCGGAGGTGTTAAAGTTGAACGGACGCATAGGACGCATGGTCGACGACCTCTTACTCTTCTTAGCGATAGCGCGATTGGGGGTTGGGGACGGCACGCCACAACCGGCGGCGCGCCGCACATGTCATTTCGTCCCCTAATATAGGCTTATTTGACAAAATTGCGACCCCTGAACGGTGCCGACAGACCTCATGATGAATCCGCGCATGGCAGTAAGGAAACTAGAATAAGCTGAATTGAATCAATTGATTAGCTGAGTTCCTGCGCACCCGGGCCCGCCGGAAGGAAAGAAATCTGAGGTGATCGGCCGATGTCTCGTCCGTGCATTATTCCGCGGCGCGGCGAAGGACGGGCGGAACGACGGCCTGCAAGGATTGCACGCATCGCGACGCGTTGACGTGGCCGGCAGCCCATAAGGCGCGACGTGCAGGGGCGAAGGCTTGTGCGGGGCGCGCGGCGCTTTAAAACTGACAGCAACAACAGAGCGACCGGTCATCGCGACGCCGGTTCGCGAGGAAACGTCAGGAACGCCCGAGGATCATGCTCAAGGAAGCCGCAACCTACGACGAGCTCACCCGCAACTTCCGCTGGGACGTCCCGGCGCGCTTCAACATGGCGACCGCCTGCTGCGACCGCCATGCCGACGGCTCGGGCCGGCCCGCGCTTGTCTATGTCGACGAGGACGGCACCCAGACGCGCACCACCTTCGACGAGGTCGCGGAGATGTCGCGCCGCTTCGCCAATGTGCTGAAGGCCGACGGTCTTCAGCACGGCGACCGCGTCGCGGTGTTCCTGTCGCAATCGCTCGAATTGCCGATCGCGCATCTTGCCGCCTTCCGCTCCGCGATGATCTCGATCCCGCTGTTCGCGCTGTTCGGCGAGGATGCGCTGGAATTCCGGCTGTCGAATTCCGAAGCGAAGGCGATCGTGACCGACGCGGCCGGCTGGGAGAAGTTGGCGAAGATCCGCGACCGCCTGCCCGAGTTGAAGAACGTCTATGTGGTCGGCGAGGAAGTCCCCGCAGGCACCAGGCCGTTCTGGCCCTCGCTGCGTGCGGCCTCGCCGGAGTTTGCGAGCGTCGACACCTCGGCCGATGATCCCGCACTCATCATCTACACGTCGGGCACCACGGGTAACCCGAAAGGCGCGCTGCACGCGCACCGCGTCGTGCTCGGCCACCTGCCGAATGTCGAGATGTGCCACAACTTCCTGCCGCGGCCCGGCGACCTGATGTGGACGCCCGCGGATTGGGCCTGGATCGGCGGCTTGATCAACGGCCTGTTCGCGTTCTGGTACCACGGCATTCCCATGGTTGGCCATCGCGCCCGCAAGTTCGAGCCGCAGGCGGCGATGCAGATGATGGCCGACCTCGGCATCCGCAACGTGTTCCTGCCGCCGACCGCGCTGAAGCTGATGCGCCAGGCGGGCGTGAAGAATTCGGGCGTGAAGCTGCGCAGCATCTTCACCGGCGGCGAGTCGCTCGGCGGCGAACTATTGGGCTGGGTGCGCGACACCTTCGGCATCGACGCCCATGAAGTGTTCGGCCAGACCGAGTGCAACCTTGTGATCGGCAGCAATTCAAACCTGTTTCCGATCCGCCCGGGTTCGATGGGCAGGGCGACACCCGGCTTCGACGTGCGCATCGTCAATGATAGAGGCGAGGAACTGCCGCGGGGCACGCGCGGCATCATCGGCGTGCGGCAGCCATGCCCCGTCACCATGATCGAATATTGGCGCAATCCGGAGGCGACCGCGAAGAAATATGCCGGCGCGTTCCTCCTGACCGGTGATCTCGGCGTGCAGGATGAGGACGGTTATTTCTGGTACGTCAGCCGCGAGGACGATGTCATCACCACCGCCGGCTATCGCGTCGGCCCGTCGGAGATCGAGCACACGCTGATGAAACATCCGGCGGTCGCGATGTCGGCCGTGGTCGGCATTCCCGATCCGATCAGGACCGAGTCGATCAAGGCCTGGATCGTGCTCCGCGCCGGTTATGCCCCAAGCGACACGCTCGCCCGCGAGATCCAGGACTTTGTCAAAGTGCAACTCGCCGCCCACGAATATCCGCGCTTCGTCGAGTTCGCGGAGTCGTTGCCGATGACCGCGACCGGCAAGGTGCTGCGCCGCGAGTTACGGGCGCGGCGGTAACGTCGTAGCCCGGGTGGAGCGAAGCGCAACCCGGGACGCCTGTCTCGGCTTTGCGAGCGGCCCCGGGTTACGCTGGCGCTCCACCCGGGCTACGGGACCGTCGCGACTTACGGCGTCGCGATTCCCAATTCCTTCAGCGCCGCCAGCATCCGTGCCGGCGGCTGCATCTGGATGACGAGGGCATTGCCGGTTTCCAGCAAGCTCTTGAGGCTGGAGAGGATCGCGGGCCAGCCGGCGCGGCCGCCGGAGAGGATATCGTCGCTGAGCGGCCGGTCGTGCGATTGCAGGAGCGTCAGCTTGACCGCGTCGCCGGCCAGCTCGATCTCATAGGTCACGAGCGTCGGCCCCAGCTTTTCCACCAGCGCCGGCCAGTTGACGTTGAAGGTCACCGTCAGCTTCCGCGCCGGCTCGCACTCGATCACCTCGCCGGTGATGTGCGGCGCGCCATCGGGCGTACGCACCATGAATGCGCCGCCCACGCGGAGATCGACCTCGACCGCGTTGCCGGAAAAATACTTCCGGCTGAACTCGGCACTGGTCAGCGCCTCCCAGACCTTCTCCGGTGTGGACGCGATGTAGATCGTGTAGACGATCGCCGGCTTGAATTTCTCGATATTCATGTCCTCTCGAATCCTCCGATAGATTTTCATTTCTATTCGAACCCTTCGATCTCAAGCGCACGAGGCGGGATCGCCAACACTTTCCCGGTCTCGAGCAGGGTCTTGAGCCCCGAGAGGATCGCCGGCCATCCCTTGGAAATGCCATCGAAGAGCTTGCTGCCTTTGGCGAAGCCTTCATGCGTCACGGTCAGCTTCACGAGGTCGCCGTGGGGCTCGATGGTGAAGGTGACCTTGGTTGGCGACTCCTTGCGCATCTCCTCATCGAGCTGATGCTTGAAGGTGTAGGCGAGACGCCGCGGCCGGTCTGCCTCGAGGATTTCGCCCACATCCGTCGTGGTTCCGTTCGTGACCAGCGCGAACGGGGAGCCCACCTTCCAGTCGGATTTCACTTCCGTGTTGAACCAGTAACGCCTGGTGAACTCGCTATTGGTCAGCGCCTCCCACACTTTGTCGGGCGTGGTCTCGATATAGGTGACGTATATGAATTCCGGTTTGGACATCTTGAAACCTCCCGCGAAGCTACTCGCCGCTCTTCCAACGTCGGCGCGTCATCGGCATTGACGCGCCGGTCTCCAGCAGCGTTTTCATGCTCGACAGGATCGGGGGCCAGCCGGCGCTGACGCCGCGCAGCATCTCGTCGTCGAGTTCGCTATGCACAACCGTCAGCCTGGTCGAGCCGAACTGTTCCTCGATCGTGAAGGTGACGCGGGAGACCTTATCGGGATCGCCGAGATTCTCCGGCCGCGCCCAGCTCAGCACGAGCCGGTGCGGACGCTCGCTCTCGATGACGGTGCCGGCGATCGCGACCTTGGAGGGATCGTCGTAATCCTCATGCTGCCACTTCGCGCCCTTGCTCCAATCGGAGCTGTTGCGATGCCTGCCCCAATAATCCTTGGTCATCTCCGGATCGATCAGCGTATCCCAGACCTTTTCGCAAGAAGCTTCGATATAGATCACATAGACGAATTCCGGCTTACTCATCGCGCTCCTCCAGTTGCCGTTTCAATTCGCCGAGCGCGACCAGCTTGGCGCGCTCGAATTTCCTGATCCACCGCTCGCCGATCTGATGGATCGGAACCGGGTTGAGGTAGTGCAGTTTCTCGCGGCCATGCTTGAACGTGGTGACGAGATTGGCCTGTTCGAGAATCGCAAGGTGCTTGGTGACCGCCTGCCGCGTCATGGCGAGGCCTTCGCACAGTTCGTTCAGCGTCTGTCCGTTTCTGGCGTGAAGCCTGTCCAGGAGCGACCGCCGCGATGCGTCCGCCAGCGCTTTGAAGACTTCGTCCATGTGCGCCACAATAGGCAACCAAATGGTTGCATGTCAAGCGCGACGTCATCGAGCAGTCGGATGGCGCAGCGCTTCGCTCTTCTTATCGGGTGTGGCTTGCGCTAGAACGGGGACACCCGAGTTCCCGCTCCGAGCAGTTCCGCCATGTCCCTGCAAGCCTATCTCGCCTACGTCGCCGCCTGCATTGCGCTCGCCTTGCTGCCCGGCCCGATCGTCACGCTGGTGATCGCCAACGGCCTGCGCCACGGCACCCGCGCGGCGCTGACCAATGTGCTGGGCGCGCAGGCGGGACTGGCGATCGTGATCGGCGTCGTCGCCGTCGGTCTCACCTCGCTGATGGCGACCATGGGCTACTGGTTCGACTGGGTGCGCTTTGCCGGCGCGGCTTACCTGGTCTGGCTCGGCATCAAGCTGATCCGCTCCCCGGTCGAGGACCTGAGCGCGGATGAGCCGCCACCGCCGCCGCGCGGCGGATTCTTCCTGCAAGGATTTCTGGTGCTGCTGTCGAACCCGAAAGTGCTGGTGTTCTTCGGCGCCTTCATTCCGCAGTTCGTGGACCTGAACAAGGATCACCTCCCGCAAGTGGCGCTGCTCGGCGTGACCTTTATGGTGACGGCGGCGATGAGCGACATGATCTATGCATTGCTCGCCGGCCGCGCGCGAAAATTCTTTTCCAAGCAGCGGACGCGCCTGGTCTCGCGCGTCTCGGGCGGCTTCATGATCGGCGGCGGCATCTGGCTCGCGTTGACGCGGGCGCGCTAGCGCGCCTTGGACTTGACGAATTCGAATCTGCGAATCTGTTTCCGAGTTTCACGCGGGTTCCCCAGCCCGGCGGATCGAGGCGAGCGGTGACGGCTGTCGCGTGCCTTGATTGACACCATCGTATACTTGTCCTCGCGTGCGGTTAGGGCGTGTTAATAGGCGGCTAGTTCCATCGGCAGAGGGCGTGCCGCCAGGTGTGCGTGAGCAACTGCTCCACCGGACGGAGCGCCGTAGATCCGCGAGCGGACAACGGAGCAGATCGAGCGGTGGGGGTGAAGGTCGAGGTCGCTACCTTGCAGCAACGCGCCAACGAAGGTGAGGCGTTCCAGTTCGGGCCGTTTCGTCTGGCCGTGTCCGAAAGGCTGCTCATGAACGGTGACGTTCAGGTGTCGCTGGGCAGCCGCGCGCTCGATGTCCTGATTGCCTTGGTGGAACGGGCAGGGGAGGTCGTGAGCCACCGGGAATTGATCAAGCGGGTCTGGCCGGATGTCATCGTCGAAGAGGCCAGCCTTCGGGTTTCCGTTGCAGGGATCCGCAGAGCGCTCGGGGATGGTCGCGACGGTGCACGCTACATCACCAACCTTCCCGGACGCGGATATTGCTTTGTTGCACCGCTCCAGCGCTTGGTGCAGGGCGGCCAGTCCACGGCTACGCCTGTCGGGCGTGGCAGGATCCAGACCCTGCCTGCGCGTTTGCAGCGGATGGTTGGTCGCGACGAGACTGTCGAAGCTTTGCGCTTGGAACTAATGTCCCGGCGGTTCGTCAGCATTGTCGGGCCTGGCGGGGTCGGAAAAACCACGGTGGCTGTCGCCGTCGCGCATGGGCTGGCGGACGAGTTCCGCGACGCGGTCTGCTTCGTGGACCTCAGCGCGCTGCAGGAGCGCGCGCTCGTTGTTCCGGCCGTCGCTTGAGGGTGTCAGTAACTCAGTGTAAGATGGTTTCTGTGAGTTTACCTTTGACAGGAGACTCACATGGCTACGGATTTT
>NZ_JBEGDB010000112.1:0-23700 GCF_043638955.1 Bradyrhizobium sp. 31Argb
GGTCCTCCTTGCCGACCAGTTGACCTGTTACCCATGTCGCCGGTCTATTCTGTTACCCATGTAGCCGGTCAGGACCCCCGCGACACCTTCTCCCACAAGGGGAGAAGGGAAGAATGCGCGTCATGTTCCGCAATCATTCCTAAATCGGCTTGCCCGTGTACGGCATCGACGCCGTGAGGCCGCCATCGACCGGGATCGCCTGACCGTTGACGTAAGACGCCTCATCGCTTGCAAGGAACAATCCCATCGCGGCGAGCTCGTGCGGCTGGCCGGGGCGCTTGAGCGGATTGAGCTGGCCGATCTTGTCCGAGGTGCCGCGCTCCTTGGCGCGGTCGAACACCGGCTTGGTCATGCCGGTCTCGATCAGGCCGGGGCAGACCGCGTTGATGCGCACGCCAGTGCCGGACAGCGAATAGGCGGTGGTCTGCACCAGGCTGATGACGCCGGCCTTGCTGGCGCCGTAGGGATGTCCGCTGGCACCGGCTTTCAACCCCGCCACCGACGCGGTGCAGATGATCGAACCATATCCCTGCTTGGTCATATGCGGGATCGAATGCTTGATCGCGAGGAACGGTCCGATCAGGTTGATGCGCAGCACCTCCTGCCAGTGCTCGACCGTCTGGTCGGCGAGCGGCACCAGGCCGCCGCTGATGCCGGCATTGGCCCAGATCGCATCGAGCTTGCCGAATTTCGAAAGTGCTTGATCGATGACGGCCTTCACGTCGGCTTCGGAGCCTGCATCCGCCATCACGGCCTCGACGGTGCCGCCGGCCTCGCGGACGAGCTTTGCGGTCTCGTTCACGCCCTCGGCGCGGTCGACCGCGATCAGTTTTGCGCCTTCCTTCGTGAACAACAGAGAGGCAGCGCGCCCGATGCCGCTTCCCGCGCCGGTAATGATGACGGATTTGCCTTCGAGGCGGCCCATGTGTTTCTCCCTGATAGCTTTGCGTATCGGCGCTTGCCGCTGCGCGGAATTCAAACAAGATTTCAAACGCCCGAGTCACTTCAGACAAGTCACTTGAGACGTTATGTGCTCTGACGTAGGACACGTGCACACTATTCAAGGGGTCTTGTGATGTCCAATGCTGACAAGTCAAAGGTAGTCACGACGCGGTGGTGGTGGGTTCGGCATGCGCCGGTGCGCAGCGATGGCGGCAACATCTACGGCCAGAAGGACATTGAATGCGACACCAGCGATCGCGAAGTGTTCGACGCGGTCGCGAAGATCCTGCCGCGCACCGCGGTCTGGTACGCAAGCAACCTGATGCGCACGCATCAGACCGCGGAGGCGATCTGGGCGGCGGGTTTTCCGAAGCCTGCCAGCATGGCGAAGGAAGCCGCGTTCGCCGAACAGCATCTCGGCCGGTGGCAGGGCATGAACCGCACCGCGTTCCTTGCCAGCCGCCCGGTCGGCAGCCACTGGTTTGCCGATATCAACGAGCCCGCGCCTGATGGCGAGAGCTTCATGGATCTCTATACCCGTGTCTGCCGTGCGATCGTGCGGATCAATGTCGCGGAAGCCGGCAAGGACGTGATCGCGGTCGGTCATGGCGGCACGATCAAGGCCGCCGTCGGTCTGGCGCTCGGCGGCCAGCCGGAGAGGGGACTTGCCTTCGACATCGACAATTGTTCGGTGACGCGGCTCGATCATATCGCAAGCGCGGACACCAGCCTCTGGCGGTTGCCGATGGTGAACCAGCAGCCATGGATCGCGGACGCAAAGCATGCCGCGATGCATCAGCCGGCCGGACCGGAAGTCGTGCCGGAGAACAAGCTCGCCTGACGCACAGTTGTCCGCGATGGCGAACGCTGCTTAGCTCGGAACCAACATCAAGACATCATTTGTGGGAGAGAAACATGAGCTTATTCGACATGAAGGGAAAAGTCGCCGTCATCACCGGCTCGACACGCGGTATCGGCCGCGCCATTGCCGAGCGCATGGCAGAGCATGGCGCCAAGGTGGTGATCTCCTCGCGCAAGGCCGATGTCTGCGACGAGGTGGCGAAAGAGATCAACGGCAAGTTCGGCAAGGGTACTGCAGCCGCGGTCGCGGCGAACATCTCGAGCAAGGAGAACCTTCAGAACCTCGTCGACGAAAGCAACCGCGCCTTCGGCAAGATCGATGTGCTGGTCTGTAACGCGGCGTCGAATCCCTATTACGGCCCGCTGGCCGGCATCTCCGACGACCAGTTCCGCAAGATCCTAGAGAACAACATCGTCGCCAACAACTGGCTGATCTCGATGGTGGTGCCGCAGATGATCGAGCGCAAGGACGGCTCGATCATCATCGTGTCCTCGATCGGCGGCCTGAAGGGATCGACCATCCTCGGCGCCTACGCGATCTCGAAGGCCGCCGACATGCAGCTCGCGCGCAATCTCGCCTGCGAATACGGCAAGCACAATATCCGCGTGAACTGCATCGCGCCCGGCCTGATCAAGACCGACTTTGCCAAGGCGCTGTGGGACAATCCGGAGAACCTGAAAGCCTCGACCGCGCGCTCGCCGCTGCAGCGCATCGGCATCCCCGACGAGATCGCCGGCTGCGCGGTGCTGATGGGATCGAAGGCCGGCGACTTCTTGACCGGCCAGACGGTGGTGATCGACGGCGGTGCGACGATCAGTTGAACACACAGCGTCATTCCGGGGCGCACGAAGTGCGAACCCGGAATCTCGAGGTTCCGGGTTCAGCCCTGACGGGCTGCCCCGGAATGACAGCGTCAGTCCAGCGCCGCGTAGACGCCGTTCCTGACCAGCGTGCGGGTATAGTCGCGCTGGCCCGGGCCCTGCGACATGAACACCGCGAACAGCTCCTCGACCGGATCGATCCAGAAGAAGGTGCCGGCGACGCCGCTCCAGAAGAACTGGCCGACCGAGCCCGGAAACGGCGCGATGCCCTGATGGGTGCGCACCGCAAAGCCGAGGCCGAAGCCGTGGCCGGGTGGGACCAGCGTACCCTGGATCTTCACGTGCGGGCCGAGGTGATCCGACGCCATCAGTTGCAGCGTCTTGCGGCCGATCATCCTGGTGCCGTCGAGTGAGCCGCCGTTGAGCAGCATCTGCGAGAAGCGGGCATAGTCCATCGTGGTCGAGACCAGCCCGCCGCCGCCGGATTCCATCGCCGGCTTCTCAAGCATGTTGAACAGCTGCACCTTCTCGCCGGTCCAGGGATCGGTCGAGAATGCCTCGGCGAGCCGGCTGGCATTCTCCTCGCCGGTGTAGAAACCGGTCTCGGTCATCTGCAGCGGCGCCAGGATGCGTTCGGTCAGGAAGGCACTGAGCGTCTTGCCGCTGACGACTTCGATGATGCTGCCGAGGAGGTCGGTGGAGCGGCTGTAGTTGAACTCGGCGCCGGGCTGGCAGATCAGCGGCATGCTCGCGAGCAGGGTCGCGTGCTCGGCATTGGTGATCTTGCGGCTGCGCAGCCGCGATTGCTGATAGAGCTGCTGCACCAGGCCGTTGCCGGTGTGGTCGTAAGTCAGGCCGGAGGTGTGGCGGAGCAGGTCCTGGATCGTCATCGGGCGGCTGGCCGGCACCAGCTCGAGCTTGCTGTTGTGCTCGACGCCGACCTTGGTCTCGGCGAACTCCGGGATGAATTTCGCGACGGGATCGCTGAGCAGGAAGTGGCCGTCCTCCAGCAGCATCATGATGCCGACCGAGACGATCGGTTTGGTCATCGAAAAGATGCGGAAGATGGTGTCATGCGCAATCGGCGCCCCCTCGGGGGCCTGCCGGCCGATCGTGTCGAACCAGCCGATCTGGCCGCGGCGGGCGACCAGCACGGTGGCGCCGGGGATGGTTCCCTTGTCGACCTCGCGCTTGAAGGTGTCGGACATCCGCTGCAGCCGGACGCTGGAGAGGCCAAGCTGCTCCGGCCTGGCGGAGGGCAGGGGTGGCGTCTGCGGGGCGGATGTCGGCCTGGGGGCGGTTTGCGCGGTCATGGTCTCTCCCGTTGCTTCTTGTTGTGGCGGCGACGGCTAAAGTCTGGCCGAGAAGTGTGATCTTGAACAGGGTGTTTACCGCTTCACCCTTGCATTCGGGGCATGCCCTGTGCTTCAAACGGCGCGAACCGGCGGCAACGCTTCGGTTCCTTAGGAGTGTAGCTCAATTGGTAGAGCACCGGTCTCCAAAACCGGGGGTCGCAGGTTCGAGCCCTGCCACTCCTGCCAGCATGCCGATATCTTGACGTTTCACCGCTCCCGCAGTACATACCCGCCACCTGCAGCCGGCCCGCGATTAAAAGGCGGATATCCGGCGCGGCTTTAAATCCCCCGAACAACCGAGCCTGTTAACCGGCTCATCCTTCGCGAGAGGGCTGGGCGCTCAAGGACTGTTCGGATTCCTGAAACACTTGAATCGTCTGACGACGGACGCGGACTTTAAAGAATGGCTTTCAGCCCGTTCAAATTCCTGCAGGAAGTGCGCTCGGAGACCGCCAAGGTCACCTGGCCGACCCGTCGTGAGACGACGATCACCACGATCATGGTGTTCGTGATGGTCGCGCTGGCGTCGATCTTCTTCTTCGCCGCGGACCAGATCATCCGCTATCTTATTACCCTCATCCTGGGCATCCACTGATGAGCACGTTAACGCAATCCATGGACAAGCGCTGGTACATCGTCCACGCCTACTCGAACTTCGAGAAGAAGGTGGCGGAATCGATCCGCGAACAGGCCAAGCAGCGCGGGCTGGAAGAGCTGTTCGAACAGGTGCTGGTCCCGACCGAGAAGGTCACCGAAGTCCGCCGCGGCCGCAAGATCGACGCCGAGCGCAAGTTCTTCCCCGGCTATGTGCTGGTGAAGATGAAGCTCACCGACGAAGCCTTCCACCTGATCAAGAATACCCCGAAGGTGACCGGCTTCCTGGGCGCGGAAAACAAGCCGATGCCGATCTCGGAAGCCGAGGCCATGCGGATCCTGCACCAGGTGCAGGAGGGCGTGGAAAGACCGAAGGCGTCGGTGTCGTTCGAGATCGGCGAGAATGTGCGGGTGGCCGACGGGCCGTTCGCCTCGTTCTCGGGCGTGGTGGAAGAAATCGACGAGGCGCGCTCGCGCGTGAAGGTCGCTGTCTCGATCTTCGGCCGTGCCACCCCGGTCGAACTGGAATTCGGTCAGGTCGAGAAGGTCTGATTTGAAGAGGACGTGGGAGGAAGGGGGCGGTCGCCAGCCGCTCCCGGTCCGAACCACGGAACCTGAACCCGCCGGACAATGTCCGGCACAACAGGAGTGATACATGGCAAAGAAAGTGACCGGATACCTGAAGCTTCAGGTCCCGGCCGGTGCGGCGAACCCGTCGCCACCGATCGGCCCCGCGCTCGGTCAGCGCGGTCTCAACATCATGGAATTCTGCAAGGCGTTCAACGCCCAGACGCAGAAGGAAGAGAAGAACACCCCGATCCCGGTGGTCATCACCATCTATGCGGATCGTTCCTTCACCTTCGAGATGAAGACGCCGCCGATGTCTTACTTCTTGAAGCAAGCTGCCAAGATCCAGTCCGGCTCGAAGGCGCCGGGCCGCGACAAGGCCGGCCAGGTGACCAAAGCGCAGGTGCGCGAGATCGCCGAGAAGAAGATGAAGGATCTCAATTGCGACACCGTCGAAGCGGCCATGAAGATGGTCGAGGGCTCTGCCCGTTCGATGGGTCTGGAAGTTGCGGGGTAAGGCGCCATGGCAATCGGAAAGCGTTTGAAGAAGGCCCGCGAAGGTATTGACCGCGAAAAGCTTTACCCGCTCGCGGACGCCATCAAGCTGGTCAAGGAGCGGGCCAAGTCGAAATTCGACGAGACCATCGAGGTCGCGATCAATCTCGGCGTCGACCCGCGTCACGCCGACCAGATGGTGCGCGGCGTGGTGACCCTGCCGAACGGCACCGGCCGCACGCTCCGCGTCGGTGTGTTCGCCCGCGGCGCCAAGGCGGATGAGGCCAAGGCGGCGGGTGCCGACGTCGTCGGCGCCGAAGACCTGGTCGAGAAGGTGCAGGCCGGCAATATCGACTTCGACCGCTGCATCGCCACCCCCGACATGATGCCGCTGGTCGGCCGCCTCGGTAAGGTGCTTGGTCCGCGCGGCATGATGCCGAACCCGAAGATCGGCACCGTGACCATGGACGTCACCGGCGCCGTGAAGGGCGCCAAGGGCGGCTCGGTCGAGTTTCGCGTCGAGAAGGCCGGTATCATCCAGGCTGGCGTCGGCAAGGCCTCGTTCTCCGAGGACAAGCTGGTCGAGAACATCAAGGCGCTCGCGGACGCCGTGGTCAAGGCCAAGCCGGCCGGCGCCAAGGGCACTTATGTCCAGCGCGTGGCGGTTTCCTGCACCATGGGCCCGGGCGTGAAGGTCGAGCCGGGCACGCTGCTGGGCTAACCGCTGGCAAGGTGCATGAATAAAGAGGGCGGGATCGGGCAGCCGGTTCCGCCCTTCGCTTTACGGCGTGGCGTAGCTTGCAGGAAAGAACAACAATGCCCGATAAGGTCCTGATCTATTCGCGCTTTCCCAAGGCCCAGCTCCAGCGTTTCGGCGAGCGCTATGAACTGTTGAACGCTGCCGGCAAGCGGCCGAACGAGGTGTTCTCGGCCGCGGAACTCGCCGACATCCGGGCGCTGATCACCGCCGGCGGCAGCGGGCGGCTCGGGGCCGACGCCATGGACATGATGCCGAAGCTCGGCGCGATCATCTGCTACGGCACCGGCTATGACGGCATCGATCTTGCCGCTGCCGCGAAGCGCAGCATCGCGGTCGGCAACAGCCCCGGTGCCAATGCGGCCTCGGTGGCCGACATTGCGGTGACGCTGATGCTGGCGGCGGTCCGCCGGCTGCCGGTCGCGGACAATTATGTGCGGAGCGGCGACTGGGCGGGGGCAAAACCATCGCCGATGATGCGGCCGCAGGCGGGCATGCGCGGCCGCAAGGTCGGCGTCTATGGCATGGGCGAGATCGGCCGCAAGATTGCCGCGCGCGTCGCCGCCTTCGAGACCGAAGTCGGCTATTTCAGCCGCAGCCGGCACGACGTGCCGTATCAGTATTTTTCGAGCCTCGAGGCGCTGGCCGACTGGTGCAGCGTCCTGATGATCGCGGTGCGGGCCGGGCCGGACAACAACCACGCCGTCAATGCCGATATCCTCCGCCGGCTCGGCCGCGACGGTTTCGTCGTCAACATCTCGCGCGGTTCTGTAATCGATGAGGCCGCGCTGGTTGCAGCACTGTCGGACCAGATCATCGCCGGCGCCGGCCTCGACGTCTACGCAACTGAGCCGCACGCGCCGGATGCGCTTACCGCGTTGCCGAACGTCGTCCTCACGCCACATATCGGCGGCCACACCCTGGAATCGCATGTGGCTATGCAGGACTGCGTGCTGGCCGATCTCGACGCATTTTTCGCCGGCAAACCGCTGCCTTATCAGGTTCGGCTCGCCTGATCTGTCCGCGGCCCGAATTTTGCTCTTGGCAAGCGCGAGCGGAGCCGCTAAATAGCGTCCTCCGGGCGTGCTGGCGATCGCTGGCACGCTCGTGCTCGCATTCCGAAAACTTGGCTCGATAGGAGAGTTTCCTTCCAGGCATCCACTTGGATTGCTCGAAAGGAAGCGAACTCGTCGGCCCCGTTGGAATGAGGGCAGGGGCTTCGGCTTAGCCGTTGGCCTCGATCCTGTCCGAGACTGCAGGCGCCCGCGACAAACTTCGGTTTTTCAACGGCTTAATCGCATGGCCTGCATAGACGGGTGAAAACCGGATTTGCTTCGCGCGGAGCCTTAAGCGGGCCTTGCAGAAGCCGACTTGGTTCGAACCTCGACAGCCCGCGGCCGAAAGGCCGACGGGAGGGCAGGCTTCAAGAATGTCGTCTTGCCCGGCGTGTCCCTCGGACTTCGGTCCCGAGGCATAAGGTTTGGGTGGGACGATGGGTGCAACCCGGCGGTCCCGCGCGAGCGAAAGACCGCCAACCGGAGAGAGCTTGCTGTGGAACGAGCGGCAAAAAAAGAGGCGGTCGAACAGCTCAACGAGGTCTTCAAGACCACGAGCGTCGCGATCGTTGCTCACTATTCCGGCCTCACCGTCGCCCAGATGCAGAAGCTGCGCATGCAGATGAAGCAGGCGGGCGCCTCGGTGAAGGTCTCGAAGAACCGTCTCGCCAAAATTGCTCTTGAAGGCACTGACGTCGCTGCCATCGGCTCCCTTCTGAAGGGGCCGACCGTGATCGCTACCTCCAACGATCCGGTTGCGGCGCCAAAGGTTGCCATCGATTTCGCCAAGGCGAACGAGAAGTTCGTCATCCTCGGCGGCTCGATGGGTAAAACCGTCCTGAATGTCGATGGCGTCAAGGCGCTTGCCTCGCTGCCGTCGCTGGACGAACTGCGCGGCAAGATCGTCGGCCTCATCGTGGCCCCGGCGACCAAGCTCGCCCAGCTCTCCAATGCGCCCGCGGCCAAGCTCGCGCGCGTCATTCAGGCTCATGCCTCAAAGGGCGAAGCGGCCTGACGCCCTTCGCAAAACTCAAACCCTGGTTCGAACCAAACGTTTAAGGAAACAGATCAATGGCTGACTTGCAGAAAATCGTCGACGACCTCTCGAGCCTCACCGTGCTCGAAGCGGCCGAACTCGCAAAGCTCCTGGAAGAGAAGTGGGGCGTGTCCGCCGCCGCTGCCGTGGCAGTGGCTGGTCCCGCCGCTGGTGGCGCCGCCGCCGCTCCGGCCGAAGAAAAGACCGAGTTCTCGGTCGTGCTGGCTGCGGCCGGCGACAAGAAGATCGAGGTCATCAAGGAAGTCCGCGCCATCACCGGCCTGGGCCTGAAGGAAGCCAAGGACCTTGTCGAAGGCGCTCCGAAGCCGGTCAAGGAAGGCGTCAACAAGGAAGAAGCCGACAAGATCAAGGCCCAGCTCGAGAAGGCTGGCGCGAAGGTCGAACTCAAGTAATGCGCGAGGCGGGGGTGCGCCCGGCGCGCCCCCGCCATGCAAAAGGCGTGCGACGGGTTGTCGCGCTACGGGTTATACACAAAAAAGTGTGGGGATTCGTAGACTTAACCCTCGAATCTCCATGATCGCCGTCCCATATCGGGGTGGCAGCGGAAAACACGGTTGGCGGCGGGGGCGGCAGGGCTTCCACGGGAACCGTTGGGAGACAGGCAGATTTCGGGCTTTTTCAGTCCGTGAAGCGAGAAGTTTTGACGGGCGGGTGCGTCAAGCGCCCCGCGCGTCCTTTTGCGTTTTGAAGGTGACAAGAACGAATTGAGGATTTGGTTCCTGAATTTGGCCCTTGTTCCTTCGAAACGAATCGAAATTCAACCCGGGCGCGGTGGCAGCCGCGCTCCGGAAGGTACGCCCCAAAAGGGCGGCGAAAATGAGAGGCCCCGATGGCGCAGCAGACATTCACCGGTCGCAAACGCGTACGCAAGTTCTTTGGTCACATCAAGGAAGTCGCGGAGATGCCGAACCTCATTGAGGTTCAGAAGGCGTCCTACGACCAGTTTCTGATGGTCGATGAGCCCCAGGGGGGGCGGGCGGACGAAGGCCTGCAGGCCGTGTTCCGTTCCGTGTTCCCGATCTCGGACTTCTCCGGCACCTCAATGCTGGAGTTCGTGCGCTACGAGTTCGAGCCGCCGAAATATGACGTCGACGAGTGCCGCCAGCGCGGCATGACCTTCGCTGCGCCGCTCAAGGTGACGCTGCGCCTCATCGTGTTCGATATCGACGAGGAGACCGGTGCCAAGTCGGTCAAGGACATCAAGGAGCAGGACGTCTACATGGGCGACATCCCGCTCATGACCATGAACGGCACCTTCGTCGTCAACGGCACCGAGCGCGTCATCGTCTCCCAGATGCACCGCTCGCCGGGCGTGTTCTTCGACCACGACAAGGGCAAGACCCACTCCTCGGGCAAGCTCCTGTTCGCGGCGCGCGTGATCCCCTATCGCGGCTCCTGGCTCGACATCGAGTTCGACGCCAAGGACATCGTGTTCGCGCGCATCGATCGCCGCCGCAAGATTCCCGTGACCTCGCTGATGTACGCGCTCGGTCTCGACGGGGAGCAGATCCTTTCGACCTTCTACAAGAAGATCAGCTACAAGCGGACCAAGGAAGGCTGGCGCGTGCCGTTCGACGCCAACCGTTTCCGCGGCTATTCCACGGTCAACGACCTGATCGACGCCGACACCGGCAAGGTCGTGCTCGAGGCCGGCAAGAAGCTCACCGTTCGCCAAGCCCGCCTGTTGCAGGAGAAGGGCCTCAAGGCGTTGCGTCTGTCGGATGAGGAACTGGTCGGCAATTACCTCGCCGAGGACCTCGTCAATCCGAAGACCGGCGAGATCTACGCCGAAGCCGGCGAGGAGATCACCGAGAAGCTCCTGAAGTCGCTCAACGAGCAGGGCTACAAGGACCTGCCGCTGCTCGACATCGACCACGTCAACGTCGGCGCCTATATCCGCAACACCCTGTCGGCTGACAAGAACATGACGCGCGAGGACGCGCTGTTCGACATCTACCGCGTGATGCGTCCCGGCGAGCCGCCGACGCTGGATTCGGCGCAGGCCATGTTCCAGTCGCTGTTCTTCGATTCCGAGCGCTACGATCTCTCCGCGGTCGGCCGCGTCAAGATGAACATGCGCCTCGAGCTCGATGCGCCCGACACCCATCGCACGCTGCGCAAGGAAGACATCCTCGCCGTCATCAAGACGCTGGTCGACCTGCGCGACGGCAAGGGCGAGATCGACGACATCGACCATCTCGGCAACCGTCGCGTGCGCTCGGTCGGCGAACTCATGGAGAACCAGTACCGCATCGGCCTGCTCCGCATGGAGCGCGCGATCAAGGAGCGCATGTCGAGCGTCGATATCGACACCGTCATGCCGCAGGACCTGATCAACGCGAAACCGGCGGCGGCCGCCGTGCGTGAATTCTTCGGCTCCTCGCAGCTCTCGCAGTTCATGGACCAGACCAACCCGCTCTCGGAGATCACCCACAAGCGGCGCCTGTCGGCGCTTGGCCCGGGCGGTCTGACCCGCGAGCGCGCCGGCTTCGAGGTGCGCGACGTGCACCCGACGCATTACGGTCGTATCTGCCCGATCGAGACGCCGGAAGGTCCGAACATCGGCCTGATCAACTCGCTCGCGACGTTTGCGCGCGTCAACAAATACGGCTTCGTCGAGACGCCCTACCGAAAGATCAAGGAGGGTCGCGTCACCGACGAGGTGGTGTACCTGTCGGCAATGGAGGAGGGCCGCTACCGCGTCGCGCAAGCCAACGTGCCGCTGGATCCGAAGGGCCGCTTCACCGAAGACCTCGTGGTCTGCCGTCATGCCGGCGAAGTGTTGCCGGTGACCCCTGACAAGGTCGACTACATGGACGTGTCGCCGAAGCAGCTCGTTTCGGTGGCCGCCGCGCTGATTCCGTTCCTCGAGAACGACGACGCCAACCGCGCGCTCATGGGCTCGAACATGCAGCGCCAGGCGGTGCCGCTGGTTCGCGCCGAGGCGCCGTTCGTCGGCACCGGCATGGAAGGCGTGGTTGCCCGCGACTCGGGCGCCGCGATTGCGGCCCGCCGCTCGGGCGTGATCGACCAGATCGACGCCACCCGCGTCGTCATCCGCGCCACGGAAGATCTCGATCCGACCAAGTCGGGCGTCGATATCTACCGTCTGATGAAGTACCAGCGCTCCAACCAGTCGACCTGCATCAATCAGCGTCCGCTGGTGAAGGTGGGGGACATCGTCAAGAAGGGCGACATCATCGCTGACGGTCCGTCGACCGATCTCGGCGAGCTTGCGCTCGGCCGCAACGTGCTGGTCGCGTTCATGCCGTGGAACGGCTACAACTTCGAAGACTCGATCCTGCTCTCCGAGCGGATCGTGAAGGACGACGTCTTCACCTCGATCCACATCGAGGAGTTCGAGGTGATGGCCCGCGATACCAAGCTGGGTCCGGAGGAAATCACGCGCGACATTCCGAACGTTTCGGAAGAGGCGCTGAAGAACCTCGACGAAGCCGGCATCGTCTATATCGGCGCGGAAGTGCGCGCCGGCGACATCCTGGTCGGCAAGATCACGCCGAAGGGCGAAAGCCCGATGACGCCGGAAGAGAAGCTGCTCCGCGCCATCTTCGGCGAAAAGGCCTCCGACGTCCGCGACACCTCGCTCCGCGTGCCCCCGGGCGTGCAGGGCACGATCGTGGAAGTCCGCGTGTTCAACCGCCACGGCGTCGACAAGGACGAGCGTGCGCTGGCGATCGAGCGGGAGGAGATCGAGCGTCTCGCCAAGGACCGCGACGACGAGCAGGCGATCCTGGACCGCAACGTCTACAACCGTCTCGCCGAGCTCCTGGAGAACCGCCAGGGCATCTCCGGTCCGAAGGGCTTCAAGAAGGACACCAAGATCACCCGCGCGGTGCTCGATGAGTATCCGAAGTCGCAGTGGTGGCTGTTCGCCTCGCCCAACGACAAGCTGATGGCCGAGATCGAGGCGATGCGTAAGCAGTACGACGAGTCGAAGAAGGGGCTCGAGCAGCGCTTCCTCGACAAGGTCGAAAAGCTGCAGCGCGGCGACGAACTGCCGCCCGGCGTGATGAAGATGGTCAAGGTCTTCGTCGCGGTGAAGCGCAAGATCCAGCCCGGCGACAAGATGGCCGGCCGCCACGGCAACAAGGGCGTGGTGTCCAAGATCGTGCCGATCGAGGACATGCCGTTCCTCGAGGATGGTACGCATGCGGACATCGTGCTGAACCCGCTCGGCGTGCCCTCGCGCATGAACGTCGGCCAGATCCTCGAGACGCATCTCGGCTGGGCCTGCGCCGGCCTCGGCAGGCGCATCGGCCAGACCATCGACGCCTATTACCAGAGGCAGGATCTCAAGCCGCTGCGCGAGACCCTGAAGAGGATCTATGGCGACGATGAAACGATCCGCTCGCTGAACGACAACGAGCTGATCGAGCTCGGCCGCAATCTGAGCCATGGCGTGCCGATCGCAACCCCGGTGTTCGACGGCGCCAAGGAGGCCGACATCGAGGAGATGCTGAAGCTTGCCGGCTTCGACGCCTCCGGCCAGTCGACCGTCTATGACGGCCGCACCGGCGATCCCTTCGATCGCAAGGTGACGGTGGGCTACATCTACATGCTGAAGCTGCACCATCTGGTGGACGACAAGATCCACGCCCGCTCGATCGGCCCGTACTCGCTGGTCACCCAGCAACCGCTGGGCGGCAAGGCGCAGTTCGGCGGCCAGCGCTTCGGCGAAATGGAGGTGTGGGCGCTGGAAGCCTATGGCGCGGCCTACACGCTGCAGGAGATGCTGACCGTGAAGTCGGACGACGTCGCCGGCCGTACCAAGGTGTACGAGGCGATCGTGCGCGGCGACGACACGTTCGAGGCCGGTATCCCCGAGTCGTTCAACGTGCTGGTCAAGGAAATGCGCTCGCTCGGCCTCAACGTCGACCTGCACAATTCCAAGGTGGGACCGGCGCCGACGTCGGAAGCGGCCGAGTAATTTCGTGAAGGCGGCGGTGACGCCGCCTTTGCCGCCGTCATCGTCCGCCAACGGGTCCGGCAAAAGGCCGGCCCGATGACAAGCTCCGGCGGACGATCCAGTAACCCGCGGCTGCGGTGATTACTGGATGCCCCGCCTTCGCGGGGCATGACAGAAAAGGAATGCATGGGCCGACGAAAGTCGGCAGACGGAGAAGACCATGAACCAAGAGATTATGAATCTTTTCAATCCGACGACGCCGGCCCAGGTCTTCGACCAGATCCGGATTTCGATCGCGTCCCCGGAGAAGATTCTGTCCTGGTCCTACGGCGAGATCAAGAAGCCGGAGACCATCAACTACCGCACCTTCAAGCCGGAGCGGGACGGGCTGTTCTGCGCCCGCATCTTCGGGCCGATCAAGGACTACGAGTGCTTGTGCGGCAAGTACAAGCGGATGAAGTACAAGGGCATCATCTGCGAAAAGTGCTCGGTCGAGGTCACGCTGTCGCGCGTCCGGCGCGAGCGCATGGGCCATATCGAGCTCGCAGCGCCCGTCGCCCACATCTGGTTCCTGAAGTCGCTGCCGTCGCGCATCGGCCTTCTGCTCGACATGACGCTGAAGGATCTCGAGCGCATCCTGTACTTCGAGTACTACGTCGTGCTCGAGCCGGGTCTCACCGCGCTCAAGGACCGTCAGCTCCTGTCGGAAGACGAGTACCTGAGGGCGCAGGACGAATACGGCCAGGACAGCTTCACCGCCATGATCGGCGCCGAGGCGATCCGTGAATTGCTGAAGGGCCTCGAGCTGGAGAAGCTCGAGCTCTCGCTGCGCGCCGAGATGCAGGAGACCGACTCCGACATCAAGCACAAGAAGCTCGCCAAGCGGTTGAAGATCGTCGAGGCCTTCCGCGTCTCCGGCAACAAGCCGGAATGGATGATCATGACGGTCATTCCGGTGATTCCGCCGGATCTGCGCCCGCTTGTGCCGCTCGATGGCGGCCGCTTCGCGACGTCTGACCTCAACGACCTCTACCGCCGCGTCATCAACCGCAACAACCGCTTGAAGCGGCTGATGGAGCTGCGCGCGCCCGACATCATCATCCGCAACGAGAAGCGCATGCTGCAGGAGGCCGTCGACGCACTGTTCGACAACGGCCGCCGCGGTCGCGTCATCACGGGCGCCAACAAGCGTCCGCTGAAGTCGCTCGCCGACATGCTCAAGGGCAAGCAGGGGCGCTTCCGTCAGAACCTGCTCGGCAAGCGCGTCGACTATTCCGGCCGTTCGGTGATCGTGGTCGGTCCCGAGCTGCGCCTGCATCAGTGCGGCCTGCCGAAGAAGATGGCGCTCGAACTGTTCAAGCCGTTCATCTATTCGCGGCTTGACGCCAAGGGCCTGTCGACGACCGTGAAGCAGGCGAAGAAGCTGGTCGAGAAGGAGCGGCCCGAGGTCTGGGATATCCTGGACGAGGTGATCCGCGAACATCCGGTGCTCTTGAACCGCGCGCCGACGCTGCATCGCCTGGGCATCCAGGCGTTCGAGCCGGTGCTGATCGAGGGCAAGGCGATCCAGCTTCACCCGCTGGTCTGCGCCGCGTTCAACGCCGACTTCGACGGCGACCAGATGGCCGTGCACGTTCCGCTGTCGCTCGAAGCGCAGCTCGAAGCGCGCGTCCTGATGATGTCGACCAACAACATCCTGCACCCCGCGAACGGCCAGCCGATCATCGTGCCGTCGCAGGACATCGTGCTCGGCCTCTACTACGTCTCGATCATGCGCGAAGGCCTGCCCGGCGAGGGCAAGGTGTTCGGCGACATGGCCGAGCTCGAGCATGCCCTGCACTCGAAGGTCATCCACCTCCACACCAAGATCAAGTACCGGTGGGAGGGCCTCGACGAGGAAGGCAAGAAGAGCAAGCGCTGGATCGAAACCACCGCGGGCCGCGTCATGCTCGGCAACCTGCTGCCGAAGCACCCGAGGACTTCGTACGACATCATCAACAAGCTGATGACCAAGCGCGAGATCTCCGGCGTGATCGACCAAGTCTACCGGCACTGCGGCCAGAAGGAGACGGTGATCTTCTGCGACCGCATCATGGCGCTCGGCTTCTACAACGCCTTCAAGGCCGGCATCTCGTTCGGCAAGGACGACATGGTCGTGCCGGCGTCGAAGTGGAAGATCGTCGACCAGACCCGTACGCTGGCGAAGGATTTCGAGCAGCAGTACAATGACGGCCTGATCACCCATGGCGAGAAGTACAACAAGGTCGTCGACGCCTGGTCGAAGGCTGGCGAAGAAGTCGCCAAGGCGATGATGAAGGAGATCTCCTCGACCAAGAAGACGGCCAGCGGGGCGGATGCCGACATCAACTCGATCTACATGATGGCGCATTCCGGTGCGCGTGGTTCGCCGGCGCAGATGCGCCAGCTCGCCGGCATGCGCGGCCTGATGGCGAAGCCGTCGGGCGAGATCATCGAGACGCCGATCATTTCCAACTTCAAGGAAGGCCTCTCGGTGCTCGAGTACTTCAACTCGACCCACGGCGCCCGCAAGGGCCTCGCGGACACCGCGTTGAAGACCGCGAACTCCGGGTACCTGACCCGCCGCCTGGTCGACGTGGCGCAGGACTGTATCATCACGTCCAGCGACTGCGGCACCCATCTCGGCATCAAGATGCGCGCCATCATCGATGCCGGCACGGTGGTCGCCTCGCTTGGCTCGCGCATCCTGGGCCGCGTGGCCTGCGATGACGTGCGCGATCCCGCGACCAACGACGTCCTGATCGCGCGCGGAACGCTGATGGAGGAGTCCCATGTGGACGCCATCCAGAAGGCCGGCATCCAGGAGGTGAAGATCCGTTCGGCGCTGACCTGCGAGCTCATCAACGGCATCTGCGCCAAGTGCTACGGACGCGATCTCGCCCGCGGCACCCCGGTCAACCACGGCGAGGCGGTCGGCGTGATCGCGGCGCAGTCGATCGGCGAGCCGGGCACGCAGTTGACGATGCGTACGTTCCACATCGGCGGCGCGGCGCAGATCAACGAGCAGTCGTTCGTGGAGTCGAACTTCGACGGCAAGATCGTGATCAGGAACAAGGCGATCGCCCGCAACAGCGAAGGCCACCTGGTCGCGATGGTTCGCAACATGGTGGTTGCGATCGTCGATGCCGACGGCACCGAGCGTGCGACCCATCGCATCCAGTACGGCTCGCGCATGCATGTCGACGAGGGCGATATGGTCAAGCGCGGCCAGCGCATCGCCGAGTGGGATCCGTACACCCGTCCGGTGCTCACCGAGGTCGAGGGTACGATCGGGTTCGAGGACCTGGTCGAGGGCCAGTCGATCTCGGAGACGCTGGACGAATCCACCGGTATCGCCAAGCGCGTCGTCATCGACTGGCGATCGACGCGTGGCGGCGCGGATCTGCGCCCGGCCATCGTGGTCAAGGGCAAGGACGGCAAGGTGATGAAACTGGCGCGTGGTGGCGATGCCCGCTACATGCTGTCGGTCGACGCGATTCTGTCGGTTGACGTCGGTGCGCAGGTGAAGCCCGGCGACATCCTGGCGCGTATCTCGACCGAGAGCGCCAAGACCCGCGACATCACCGGCGGTCTGCCGCGCGTGGCCGAACTGTTTGAGGCGCGCAAGCCGAAGGATGCGGCGATCATCGCGGAAGTGGCGGGCACCATCCGCTTCGGCCGCGACTACAAGAACAAGCGCCGCATCTCGATCGAGCCGACCGACAAGACCGAGGAGCCGCGCGAGTACCTGATCCCGAAGGGCAAGCACATCCACCTTCAGGACGGCGACATCGTCGAAAAAGGCGATTTCATCGTCGAAGGCAATCCGGCGCCGCACGACATCCTGGCGATCAAGGGCATCGAGGAGCTCGCTGCCTACCTGGTCAACGAAATCCAGGAGGTCTACCGGCTGCAGGGCGTGCTCATCAACGACAAGCACATCGAGGTGATTGTCCGTCAGATGCTGCAGAAGGTGGAGGTCACCGATCAGGGCGACACCGACATGATCTCGGGTGAGCAGGTCGACAAGATCGAGTTCGACGCGCTCAACACCAAGGCCAAGGAAGAGGGCAAGAAGCCCGCGACCGGAACCCCGGTGCTGCTCGGCATTACCAAGGCGAGCCTGCAGACCCGCTCGTTCTTCTCGGCGGCCTCCTTCCAGGAGACCACCCGCGTGCTCACCGAAGCCGCCGTCAACGGCAAGGTGGACCCGCTGGAAGGCCTCAAGGAGAACGTCATTGTCGGCCGGCTGATCCCGGCAGGCACGGGCGCCTCGATGGCTCGGATCCGCGAAGTCGCCATGAAGCGCGACAAGCTGATCCTCGACGAGCGCGAGAAGCAGGCGGCGATCGTGCCGTCCGCACCCGAAGCGGAGCCGCTGGCGCTGCCGCCTGCGGAGTAACACCCCGCAAAACTACGGTACTCACGAAAAGGCCGGCTTTTTGCCGGCCTTTTTGCTGCTCTCCTCTTGTGCTGCGCTGCAGGAACGCGCTTTGTTCATCTTTCCTTCAGACAGAAAAGCGCTTCTGCTAAGAGCGGCCGCGGCCGGGTGCTTCGCCCGCCCGGAAGAACGGAATCCCCATGCTTGATCTCGCAATCGTTGGCGGCGGCCCCGGCGGGCTGATGAGCGCCTGGTACCTGAAGAGGAAGCTCGGCGACCTCTGCCGCGTCACCATTTACGAGGCGTCGGACCGGCTCGGCGGCAAGATCGTCACGCGCAAATTCGATACCGCACCCGCGACCTACGAGGCCGGCGTGGCCGAGATCTACGATTATTCGATGACGGGCCCGGATCCGCTGCGCGAACTAATTCAGCATTTCGGCCTGCAGACCATTCCGATGGATGCCGAGCAGGTCCAGCTCGACGGCGAGTTCCTGAACGACGTGCCGGGCATGCGCCGCAAATACGGCGCGAAGACCGCCGAGGCGATCGAAGCGTTCCGCAAGCGCTGCACCGAGATGATCTCGCCGGCCGAATACTACGAAGGCGTCGGCGCGCACGACAACGAGCATCCCTGGGCCCACAAGACCTGCGAGCAGTTGCTCGACGAGGAGGTCGAGGACCCGACCGCCAAGCGCTTCTTCAAGGTGATGGCGCGCTCCGACATCGCGACCGAGAGCCACAACACCAACGGGCTCAATGCGCTGAAGAATTTCGTGATGGATATCGACGGCTATATCGGCCTGTACTCGATCCAGAACGGCAATGAGCAGCTCGTCGAATGCCTGCGCTCGGAAGTCGATGCCGACATCCAGCTCAATCACCGGGTGCTGAAAGTCGGCAAGGCCGGCAACGGCCGCTACCGCCTCAACATGATGAACGGGAAGGGGCCGGAGACGCGTGACTTCGACCTCGTGCTGGTCTGCCTGCCGCATTCCTGGCTCGCCACGCTCGGCTGGGACGGCGAGGAGTTGCGCCAGTCGATGGTCAAGCACATCTCCTATTTCGACCGCCCGGCGCACTACCTGCGCGTCTCGATCCTGTTCGACGAGCCGTTCTGGGGCGAGAAGATCCCGGGCTCCTGGTTCATGTCGGATGCGTTCGGCGGCTGCTGCGTCTACAACGAAGGCTCGCGCCACGACGTTGGCAGGCACGGCGTCCTGAACTGGCTGATTGCGGGTTCGGACGCGCTGGCCTTTGCCAATCTGACCGACCAGGAACTGATCGATGCTGCGTTGAAGTCGCTGCCGGCTTCCCTCGGCAATGCGCGCGAGCATTTCCTCGAGGGCAAGATCCACCGCTGGCTGAGCTCGGTGAACGCGCTGCCCGGCGGCCTGCCGGCGCGCGACGTCATGACCAACCATCGTCCCGAGCCGAAGGACCATCCCGGCATCGTCGTGGTCGGCGACTATCTGTTCGATTCCACCCTGAACGGCCTGCTCGATTCCTCCGATGCCGCGACCGACATCATCCTGACCGAGATGATCCGGCTGCGCCATGCCCGCGCCCAGGCCGAGCGGCCGCTGTCGGACAAGATCGACCGCGATTATTTCGAGAATTATCGCGGGCAGGGTCCGTACAGCGAGGCGTGGCGCCACTTCACCGATCCCGCGCTGCTGATGGAGATGATCCAGCTCGTCTGGGGCGAGGCCAAGGGCTACAAGCTCCTGGTGGCGGGCTCGGCCAGCGGCGAACTGGTCGGCGCGCTGCGCGAGCGCGGGGTTGACGCCTGGGGTGTCGAGAACAACCGCTTCATCCACGGCAAGACGCCGAAGGCGCTGCAGAAGTACAACAAGCTCGGCTCGGTCGTCGACCTGCCATTCGAGGACAACGAATTCGACTTCGTGTTCGAGACCAGCCTCTGCCATCTCGGCGGAAAGCAGGTGGTGCGCGCGGCGCGCGAACTGCATCGCGTGGTCAAGACCGGCCTCGTGTTCGGCTCGGTGACCTCGGATCTCGCGCCCGGCTTGATCGACCGCTACGATCTGTTGCGTGGCGTCAAGAAGCTCGCCACCTGGTGGGAATGGTCGGAACTGTTCTTCGGCAACGGTTTTGATCTCGCCGCCCACCGTCGCGACTGCACCGAGGCGCTGTGGGCCGCGGCGCGCGCCGCCAACAAGGGCCCCGGCCAGTGGTACGGCGATTCCGACGCATTGCGCTATTCGTTCTTCGACAAGGTCGAGGACGAGGATTGACCCAAGGATTGACCTGAGGATTGACCGGCGCAATCGGCCGGTTCAATTGCTTTGCCCAATCCTTGCTGATCGCATAGAATCGTTGGCATAGCGCGTATCGCGCTGTCGCGCTCGATTTGCGGTCATGCCGGCCGTGCAGTATCGGTTGGTTTCATGGCATCGAAGCCCCCATCATCTGACGGTCACAATCCGGTTGCGACGGATGAACTCGAGCTGAAAAAGAAGCTCGGGGCGAATGCCGATTCCGCTACGTCTAGGCCCGGCGGGAAGCCTTCGTCGACATCACCGCCTCCCGATGATGATGACGAAGCCGACGACGAGAACGAAGTCGAGCTCGATGACGATGATGAGGACGAGGACCTCGTCGTCTTCACCGCCAAGGAAGCCGCCGGCGCGCTCGCCACGATCTACGGCTTCGTCAAGCCGTATCTCGCCAACTACAAGCAGATGCTGGTCTTCGTCAGCTTCGGCCTTGTGGTCGAGACGTTGTTCAACGTCATCATGCCGCTCAGCCTGAAGTTCCTGATCGACGATGCCCTTGGCGAGGAAGATTTTCAGGCGCTCTACAAGATCCTCGGCGTGCTCGCCGCCGCCGGGATCATCACCTCCATCATCGCGGTCTGGTACGAACGCTGGGACGCGCGGCTTGCCGCCTGCATCATTTCCGACGCGCGGACCAAACTGTTCGAGCACGTCCAGAACCTGCCGTCGGCCTATTTCGCCCGCACCAAGCGCGGCGAGATTCTGTCACGGTTCTCGATCGATCTTTCGGCCTTCGAGGGCTCGGTCAAGAGCTTCGCCAACAGCGCCGCCTTGCCGTTCCTGGAGCTCATTGCCGGCATCATCCTGATGCTGTTCCTGAGCTGGCAGCTCGCCGTGGTCGCGCTACTCGTGTTTCCGATCACCCTGATCGGGCCGCGGATCCTGACCCCGAAAGCGGTGCAGGCCAATTACGAGCAGAAGCTGAACGAGGCCGCGCTGCTCGGCACCGTGCAGGAGAATGTCGCAGCCCAGGCCGTGGTGAAGGCGTTCAACCTGCAGCGCCGCGCGCTCGGCTGGTTCACGATGCGCAACAACGACGTGCGGCGGAAGGCGGCCTCCGCGATGTTCCTGTCGACCATGGTGGAGCGCACCGTCACCATCGCGGTGCTGCTGTTGCACCTCGTGGTGCTCGCGATCGGCGCCTATCTCGCCACCAAGGGCCAGATCACCATCGGCACCTTCGTCACCTTCGAAAGCGCATTCTGGGAGGTGTCCTACAACATCGCGCACCTGATGCACTTCATCCCGGTGTCGATCCAGTCGGCGGCGGCGGTGCAGCACATCCAGGAACTCCTGGACGAGCCGACGCGCGGCGCCGACCGGCCGGGCGCGCCGGACCTGCCGCGCATCACCAATGACATCACCTTCGAGCGCGTGACCTTCCAGTACGAGGGCAGTCAGGAGCCGCTGCTGGATAATTTCAGCCTCAAGCTCAAGGTCGGCCAGCGCATCGCGATCGTCGGCCCCTCTGGCTCGGGCAAGAGCACGCTGCTCAATCTGATCCTGCGGCTTTACGTGCCCGACGAGGGCCGCGTCACCATCGACGGCGTCGATATCCGCAAGGTGACGCGCGGATCGCTCAGGCGGAGCATGGCGGTCGTGTTCCAGGAGAACATGCTGTTCAACATGTCGATCCGGGAGAACATCCGCCTCGGCAAGGAAGGCGCGAGCGACGAGGAAGTCGTGGACGCCGCGCGCAAGGCCGAGATCCATCGCTTCATCATGAGCCTGCCGCAGAAATATGACACCGTGGTCGGCGAGCGCGGCGACACGCTGTCGGGCGGCCAGCGCCAGCGCCTCGCGATCGCGCGCGCCATCATCCGCAATCCGTCCGTGCTGCTGCTCGACGAAGCCACCTCCGCCCTCGACCAGACCACGGAGGCCGCGATCAACCGCACGCTGTTCAGGGTCGCCGCGGGTCGCACCATGATCTGGTCGACGCACCGGCTGACTTCGGTGGTCGACATGGACGAGATCATCGTGATCTCCGGCGGTAAGGCGATCGAGCGCGGCACCCATGCCGAGCTGCTCGCCGCAAACGGCATCTACCGCAAGCTCTGGGACGATCAGGGCCATGTCGCGCACAATGCCGCCGCGCAGGCCGACGACGACGATGAAGACGACGACGAGGAGTGATCGCTCAGCTTGACGTCGCGATCCGGCCTTGCCGCGCTGGGCGAAACGCGCCGGCGGTGGAATAGCGGACGCCTTGCGCGAAGCGGACCACGAAGCGGCCCCAGCGTCCGGCGCGCCAGGTCAGGCCATGGTCGATCGATAGCGAGCGAAGGTGGTAGGCCTTGGCAAGCGATCGTGCCTCGCAGGCCTGCTTGACCGGATCGTCGTAGAACGCCTGGATCTTCCGCACGTCCATGCCGTCGCTCGAAAGCCACGCCGGGATGTGGACGTTGCACAGTCGCTCGACGTCGGTGAAGACCTTGTCGCTACCGGTGCCGGCGGCGGGGCAGGAGGTGGAGAACGCGTCGCCGACCAGGACGATGCCGGGCTGCAAATATCCTTCGGTGACGTAGAGATCGGCGGGCCTGATCCTGATCGGCCCGGAGACCATGAAGCCTCCGGTCATGCGCGCAAGCCCTGGCATTGTGCTGAGCATGGTTGCTTCCGGCGACTCCCTGAACTGCTGCAGCCATGGATCGGTCATGTCGCGGTAGACCATGAGATTGGCGCGCATCGTTCCGCCGATCGGGAACAACGTAAGATAGGCCATGCGCGCGCTCGGCCGGCCCGGCCAATAGGTCAGCGCTGGAAAATCGAACATCACGCGGCCGGCCGGCACGACATCGAAGCCTGGCGTGATCGAATGGCACGCGCTGGTGATGCGGCGCTGCATGCCGAGCGTGTGGCGCAGGCCGGTGTTCAGGCCGTTGGCGAGCACGATGAGCCGTGCCGAGATCTCCTCATTGTTCGACAGCACGATCTTCTGCCGGTCGGCGCTGTTTGAAACAGCATAGGCCTTGGCATGGATGATCTCGACATCACCGGGAATCTGCGCGCGCATGGTGTTGACCAGCGTGTCGTAGAGGATGCCGTGCTGATCGCTGGGCTTCTTGGCGACGACATAGCCGAACCGCGCCTCCCACACCTGGCCATCCAGCGTCGTGGCGCGCAGCGTCTCTTCGGCGAGGCCGGTCTTGCGCAACAGCTCGAGTTGGTCTCCGCCGAGCTTCTCGCAGCGCAGCTCGGGCGGGTAGTTCAGGTGCGGGTCGATCAGGCACGCCGAGATGCCCGCGCGTCCGAGCATCGCCGCGGCGGTCGAACCGGCGAGCCCGCCGCCGATGATGGCAACATCCGTGTAGCGCATGCGTCTTGCCTCTGATCGCAAGGCTCCATGCATGGCCGAGAATCGCAAAGGAACCCTGAACTGGTGCTTCACAATCCAGTCAGTCCCGCGTCCGCTTAATTGAAAAGCAATGTCCCGCAAGGACGATCAGTGCGGTCGAAGAGCGCGAATTTCGATGATCACGGTAACGATCGATTGTGAGCGTCACGAGAGGATCGCCGTGCCCGGCCTTGACTTGCGCGGAATGCTTTGGATTGCCCGATCGGGGTGATTG
>NZ_JBEGDB010000113.1:0-23683 GCF_043638955.1 Bradyrhizobium sp. 31Argb
GCGCGAAACTACTTCGCCGTCGTCGCCATTGCCGCCACTCTGCTCTGGATAAGGTAACTGTCCACACGGCCTAGGGCTGGCGTGGCGGCGCTTGTTAATCAAGCAATGCGTCGCACCACACTTTGTTCTTGAAATGTTCCATCTCCCTGCTAGGCTCGCCAGCGGTCGAGTGTGAGGGGTGCTTGATGTTTCGATTGGCCTTGGTTTCCCGGCTGCTGATTTCCGTCCTTGCGTTTTTAACCGTGACCGGCCCGGTCGGTGCCCAGGACCGCCGGCAAAACGCGCCGGGCGAGTTCGATTTCTACGTGCTTGCCCTGTCCTGGTCGCCGTCGTTCTGCGAAGCCGCCTCCGAGCGCGGCGATGGCAGGCGGGCGCAGGTCCAATGCGGCGGACGCCCCTACTCCTTCGTCGTGCATGGCCTCTGGCCGCAATATGAGCGCGGCTTTCCGGAATATTGCCAGCGGCCCGCTCCACGCCTCGCCCGCAACGTCATGACCTCGATGCTCGACCTGATGCCGGCGCCCGGGCTGATCTACAACGAATGGGACAAGCACGGCACCTGCTCCGGCCTCTCGGCACGCGCCTATTTCGAGAGCATCCGCAAGGCCCGCGCCGCGGTGAAGATTCCTGAGGAATTCCTGCAACTATCGGAGCCGAAGACGGTCGCACCCGGCGAGATCGAAGAGGCCTTCATCAAGTCCAATCCGGGCCTCAGCAGTTCGGCAATCTCCGTGACCTGCGATAGCAAGCGGCTCAGCGAGGTCAGAATCTGCATGAGCAAGGACATGCAGTTCCGCGCCTGCGAGGAAACCGACCGCCGCGCCTGCCGCCGAGACCAGGTGGTGATGCCGCCGATCCGGGGTGGCTAGGCTTCGTCATTCCGGGATAGTCCGGAGGACCAGACCTCAAATATGCAGTTTGTGCATCGGGAATTTCGAGAATCTCCGACGTGAAGCTGCGCATCCAAGTTCGGTGCTTTCAACTTGCCCGACATGAGCTGGGTTACTTTCATCTGCGCGATGTCGTAACCGTCAGGCATGAACTACCGTCACGCCTTTCACGCCGGCGGCTTTGCCGACGTCATCAAGCACATCGTGCTGGTGCGAATCCTGCTCTATCTGCAGGAAAAGCCGGCGGCGCTCCGCGTCATCGACACCCATGCCGGCGCCGGCCTCTATGATCTCACCTCCGACGAGGCGCGGCGCGGCGGCGAATGGCTGACCGGAATCGCGCGGGTGATGCAGGCGCGATTCTCGAACGAAGCGCTGCCGCTGGTACTGCCTTATCTCGACATTGTGAGAGCTTTCAGCCCGCCGGGCGAACTGAAGGCCTATCCGGGCTCGCCCCTGATCGCGCGGGCGCTGCTCAGGCCGCAGGATCGCCTCACCGCCTGTGAGCTCGCGCCTGAGGCGCGCAAACGCCTGATCGACGCGCTGCGCCGCGACGCCCAGGCGCGGGTGGTCGACCTCGATGGCTGGACCGCGCTGCCGGCCTTCGTCCCGCCGAAAGAAAGGCGCGGCCTGGTCCTGATCGACCCGCCTTTTGAGGCCAAGGACGAGTTCGAGCGGCTGGCGCAAGGCTTTTCCGAGGCGTTCGCCAAATGGCCGACCGGCAGCTATCTGCTGTGGTACCCCGCGAAGAGCCGTCGCGTGACCGGCGATCTCGCACGGCATGTCGCGTCCGAGACAGGTAAGAGCACGCCGGCCGGCAAATGCCTGCGACTCGAATTCAGCGTCGCGCCTCGCGAAGCCGATACCGGCCTGGTCTCGACCGGGCTTTTGATCGTCAATCCGCCCTGGACGCTTGCCGGCGAACTCAGAATCATCCTGCCCGAGCTGGAAAAGCCCTTGGGCCAAGGCGGTGCGGGCCGATTCAGGCTGGAGACGCCCAAACCTTAACCAAAGCCGTTGCTGAAAACTCCCACTCGACCATAGGCAACTCGCCCGGAACCGTATTATGCTTGTCACGTTAGGACTGGCTTTACGTTCCGCTTCCGCGAATGGTTGCGGCGGAGTGACAAGGCCGAAGAAAAATCCAGGCGGGTCGGTGGCGTGACACGGGTCCGCTGAGGTGGCCAAGCTTCCGGCAGCGAATGTCCGGTCACCCGCTATGTGAGTTACGCGTAGCGGCGGTGCAATGCGGGGGAGGAGTTTCCCGATGGCCATGACTGGGACAGTCAAATTCTTCAATGGAGAGCGCGGCTACGGCTTCATCAAGCCTGACGACGGCGGCCGCGATGTGTTCGTTCACATCACCGCTGTCGAGCGCGCAGGACTAAAGGATTTGACCGAAGGACAGCGTATTACGTTCGACGTCGAACCAGACAAGAAGGGCAAAGGCCCCAAGGCGGTCAATCTGGTGATTTCATCGTGAGCTTTCGCGCTCACGCTGAAGCGGACTGAAGTCTCGGGTAAGGATTTGCCGGGCGGCGTCCCGCTCGCATAGGCATGCGCGTGATCTTGCGCGTCGGCTCGGCATAAAAAATTCCGGCCGCCTGCGACGGCCGGAAGGTTGTTGTCAATCGTTTTCTTATTCTTCGAAGTGATTGGCTAGAGCATGATCCGGAAAAGTGGGCACCGGTTTTCCGAAAAAGATCATGCTCAAACAAAGAGCTAAAGCGGGATGATGATCCGAAGAAAAGTCATCACGCTTTAGAAGTGATAGTTCACGCCGGCGCGGATGACGCCGAAATGGTAGCTGTTCGATGCGCCGGTGATGATGAAGTTGCTGCTGGCGAGATCGACATAGAGATATTCGAGCTTGGCGCTCCAGTTCGGCGCAAAGGCCATTTCGGCGCCGAGGCCGGCGGTCCAGCCGACATTGGTCTGGGACTCCGACAGGCCGAAGGTCTCGGCCCGCAATTCGCCGAAGGCAAGGCCGGCGGTCGCGTAGAACAGCACGTTCTGGAACGCGTAGCCGCCGCGGCCGCGGATGGTGCCGAACCATGGATTGGAGAATTTCCAGGGCGCAAAGGTTTCTTCCGCGCCGGTGGCCTGGATGTCGCCTTCGGCACCGAACACCCACGGGCCGTTGGTCCAGTTGTAGCCGATCTGCGCGCCGCCCGCGAAACCCGACGGCTTGGCCGGGTTGTTGTTCACGCCGCCCCAAGCATAGCCGAAATTGCCGCCGAGATAGGGCCCTGCCCAGCTCAAGGCGTTGAGCGGCTGGTTGACGGTATAGGGCCCGCGATAATCGGCCGCTGCTGACGACGTCGTCCAGCCCCCGACCAACAGCGCCAGCAGGCGCAAGACGACAAACCGCTTCATCGCAACCACTCCAGAACGCAACAGCCGTGACCCGCCGGTTGCGAAGGCCGGCATGGTTACGGAATTCACTGGTTTTTCGGGAAGATTTATCGAAAGTTTTACGTTAAAGGCCTGTTAACAGCGGTTGCCGCCCATCCATCAGTCTTAATGGAGCGTTACCGGCGCGGGGCTTTCCCTCGAAGCCCGATGCTGGCGATGCCGTCCGGCAGCGCCTAGTTTAGGCCCATGGATCACGATTCTACCGACCATCCGAAGGCGTCCGTGCCCAAGGGAACGCGCCACGGCCAGAAGCCCGATTTGCCGCCGCAGGACCTCGCGCTCGTCACCGGCGACGTCGATCCGGCGACGTCGGCCACGGAGGAGGACGAGGACGCGCGGCTGCCCGAGGTTCCCGAGGAACCAGCGGAGGCGGTCGCCGAGGGTACGCTCGCGGTCGGCCATGCCGCGATCGAGAATGCGGTGCGGCTCGCCCCGACCTCGCCGGGCGTCTACCGCATGCTCAATGCGGCCAACGACGTGCTCTATGTCGGCAAGGCGAAGAATGTCCGCAAACGGCTTTCATCCTATGCCCGGCCCAACGCGCCGCTGCCGGCGCGCATCCTGCGCATGATCGCGGCGACGGTGAATGTCGAGATCGTCTCGACCACCACCGAGACCGAGGCGCTGCTGCTGGAGGCCAACCTCATCAAGCAGCTCCGGCCGCGCTTCAATGTGCAGCTCCGCGACGACAAGTCGTTTCCCTACATCCTGATCACCGGCGACCATTGGGCGCCGCAGATCCTCAAGCATCGCGGCGCGCAGACGCGGCCCGGGCGCTATTTCGGCCCGTTCGCCTCCGCCGGCGCCGTCAACCGCACCATCACGGCGCTGCAGCGCGCGTTCCTGATCCGCTCCTGCACCGACGGCTTCTTCGAAAGCCGCACCCGGCCCTGCCTGCTCTACCAGATCCGCCGCTGCTCCGGCCCCTGCACCGGCGAGATCGATTTCCCCGGCTATGGCGAATTGGTGCGCGAGGCGACCGAGTTTCTGTCGGGCCGCAGCCATGCGGTGAAGCAGGAGCTTGCCACTGAGATGGAGAAGGCTTCCGGCGAGCTCGAATTCGAGACCGCCGCGCTCTACCGCGACCGCCTCGCCGCGCTGTCCGCGATCCAGTCGCAGCAGGGCATCAACCCGCGCACGGTGGAAGAAGCCGACGTGTTCGCCATCCACCAGGACGGCGGCTATTCCTGCGTCGAGGTGTTCTTCTTCCGCACCGGCCAGAACTGGGGCAACCGCGCCTATTTCCCGCGCGCGGAGAAGTCGTTCACATCAGAGGAGGTGCTCTCCTCGTTCCTCGCGCAGTTCTACGACGACAAGCCGCCGCCGAAGCTCATCCTGCTCTCGCACGAGGTCGAGGACGCCGCACTGCTCGCCGACGCGCTATCCGTAAAGGCGGGGCGCAAGGTCGAGGTTTCAGTCCCCAAGCGCGGTGAGAAGAAAGAGCTGGTCACCCATGCGCTGACCAATGCGCGCGAGGCGCTCGGCCGCAAGCTTGCGGACACCGCGACCCAAGGCCGGCTGCTCGAAGGCATGGCCACGACGCTTGGCCTGCCGCAGGCGCCGAAGCGCATCGAGGTCTACGACAACAGCCACATCCAGGGCACCAACGCGGTCGGCGCCATGATCGTGGCGGGTCCCGACGGGTTCATGAAGAACCAGTACCGCAAGTTCAACATCAAGTCCGAGGGGCTGACCCCGGGCGACGACTACGCGATGATGCGCGAGGTGCTGGAACGGCGGTTCAAGCGGCTGCTGAAGCCTGCCGAGGGCGAAGCGCCCAAGGTCAAGGCTGACGACGATTCCTTCCCGCAATGGCCCGACCTCGTCATCATCGACGGCGGCCGGGGCCAGTTGAACGCGGCGACCGAGATTTTCGACCAGCTCGGACTGACCCAGGTATCCCTGATGGCGGTGGCCAAGGGGCCGGACCGCGATGCCGGCCGCGAAACGCTGTTCATGCCCGGCCGCGAGGCCATCAAGCTAGAGCCCCGCGATCCCGTGCTGTATTTCATCCAGCGGCTGCGCGACGAGGCGCACCGTTTCGTGATCGGCTCGCATCGCAAGCTGCGCAAGAAGGACATCCGCGAGGCCGGCTTGCAGGAAATTCCCGGTATCGGCCCCTCACGCAAACGCGCGCTGCTGCATCATTTCGGAACGTTGAAGGAGATCGAGCGCGCCTCGATCGCCGACCTCGGCAAGGTTCCCGGCGTCAGCGCCGAGAGCGCGCGGAAGATCTTCGAGTTTTTCCACGCCCAGCCGGGGGGCTAAAGAGATGGAGTCATCAAGGCGTCGCCTGCAGCGGACCATCTTATGCGCCCACGGTTGACCTCGACGCTTCAGCGGTATTGGTAAGACGGATGAACATGGCGACCACAAGGGGGCAGCCCAAGACCCTGTCCCTCCCGAATATCCTGACCTACGCCCGCATCGCCGCCATCCCGGTGGTGGTCGGCTGCATCTATGTGCAGGCGATCATGGACGGCCCGCTCTGGCTGCGCTGGGTGGCGGTCGCGATCTTCATTGCCGCCGGCATCACCGATTACCTCGACGGCTATTATGCCCGGATCTGGAACCAGCAATCGGCGTTCGGCCGGATGCTGGACCCGATCGCCGACAAGCTTTTGGTGGCCTCCTGCCTGCTGATGCTGGCCGCGGACGGCATCATCCACGGCTGGTCGCTATGGGCCGCGATCGTGATCCTCTGCCGCGAGATCCTGGTGTCGGGCCTGCGTGAATATCTGGCTGGCCTGCGCGTCAGCGTCCCCGTGACCAAGCTCGCCAAATGGAAGACCACGGTGCAGCTTGTCGCGATCGGCTTCCTGCTGGCGGGCGAGGCCGGCGACCAGGTGGTCCCGGTGGTCACCCTGATCGGGCTGGCCTTGCTGTGGATCTCCGCGATCGTCACGATCTATACCGGCTACGATTATTTCCGCGCCGGCATCCACCATCTCATCAAGGAGGATGAGGGATGAAGGTGAAGTATTTCGCCTGGGTCCGCGAACGCATCGGCAGGGCCGAGGAGACCATCGAGCCGCCGGCCGATATCCGTACCGTCGGTGAGCTGATCGACTGGCTCGCCGGGCGCGACGAGGCCTCCGCCGATGCCTTTGAGAAGCCGAAGGTGATCCGTGCCGCGATCGACCATGCCCATGTCAAGCAGGATGCCGTGATATCGGGCGCGCGCGAGATCGCATTCTTTCCGCCGATGACGGGCGGCTGAGCCACCACATGACCGCGATTGCGACCATCCGCATCCAGGACGCCGATTTCGACATCGCGCAGGAGATTGCCGCGATCGGCAAGGGCCGCACCGATATCGGCGCCGTCGTCAGCTTCAGTGGCATCTGCCGTGGCAGCGAGAATGGCGAGCCGATCGTGGCGCTGACGCTGGAGCACTATCCCGGCATGGCGGAAGCCGAAATCAGGCGCCATGCCGAGGAAGCGATGTCGCGCTGGCCGCTATCAGGTCTTACCGTCATTCACCGCGTCGGCCGCATCACGCCGGGCGAGAACATCGTGCTGGTGGTGACGGCATCGCAGCACCGGCAGGCCGCGTTCCAGGCCGCCGAATTCCTGATGGATTACCTCAAATCCAGCGCGCCATTCTGGAAGCGCGAGGAAAGCGCGCGGGGATCGAGCTGGATCGAGGCGCGCGACCATGATGACGCGGCGGCCGCGCGCTGGACCAAATCCTGATGGCCAAGCGTCCCACGCCGGCCGCCGCCAAGCGCGGCCGATCTGTACCGAAATCCCCGAAAGTCGCAGCGGGCGAGCTCAAGACCCTGCTCGATTTCGTCCGCTATGCGGTGAGCCGCTTCACCGAGGCAAAGCTCGTGTTCGCGCACGGCACCACCGATCCGGTGGCGGAGGCTGCTTTCCTGGTCTGCGAAACCCTGCACCTGCATCCCGACCAGTTCGATCAGTTTGCCGGCGCGCGCGTCACCGCGCATGAGGGTAGCCAGATCCTCGATCTGATCGAGCGCCGCATCGCGACGCGGAAGCCGGCCGCCTATCTCGTCAACAAGATCTACATGCGCGGCCTGCCCTTCTATGTCGACGAGCGCACCATCGTGCCGCGCTCCTTCATCGGCGAACTCCTGGATTCGCATTTCGGCGGCGACGAGGAAGGCGGCTCGCTGATCGACGATCCCTTGTCCGTCGTGACCGTGCTCGACCTCTGCACCGGCTCCGGATGCCTTGCGATCCTCGCCAGCCGCAGCTTCCCGAATGCCGACATCGACGCGGTCGACCTCTCGAAGGACGCGCTGGCGGTCGCCGCGCGCAATATCAGGGATTACGGACTCGAGGATCGGCTCACGCTGCACCAGGGCAACCTGTTCGAGCCGCTCAAGGACAGGCGTTACGACCTCATCATCTCCAATCCGCCCTATGTCGATGCGCTCGGCATGGCCTCGCTGCCGCGGGAATGCCGCGCCGAGCCGAAGCTCGCCTTCGACGGCGGCGCCGACGGGCTCGACATTGTCAGGCGCATCCTCGACGAGGCCCCTCAGCATCTGAGTGCGGAAGGCGGGCTGCTCTGCGAGATCGGCCGCGGCCGCGAGGTCCTGGAAGCCGCCTATCCGCAATTGCCGCTGCTCTGGCTCGATACCGAGGATTCCGAGGGCGAAGTGTTCTGGATTGGCGCAACCGATCTCTCGTCGGTTTGACGCTCTTTCACGCGAGCTGGTGCCCGCTACGCTCGAAGATGCCGTGTGACGCAGTGCAACGCGGCGGAAATATCGCAGCTCACGCCGTTCACGTGGGGCAGCGAAGCTGATACTTTCAAGGCAAATCAGCTCACCGCCATCAACGAGGCCCCCATGCTGGACAAGAGCCCCCGCCCCGCCGCCGTCAACGTTCCCAACGATCTCGCCGCGCATTGGATGCCGTTCACCGCCAACCGCGCCTTCAAGAAGCAGCCGCGGCTGCTCGCCGGCTCCAAGGACATGCACTATTTCACCGTCGATGGCCGCCAGATCATCGACGCCGCCGCCGGCATGTGGTGCTGCAATGCCGGCCATGGCCGGACCCAGATTTCGGAAGCGATCGCCAAACAGGCGGCGGCGATGGACTACGCGCCGCCGTTCCAGTTCGGCATCCCGCAATCCTTCGAGCTCGCCAGCCGCATCGCCGATCTGGCGCCCGAGGGACTCGACAACGTGTTCTTCTGCAATTCGGGCTCGGAAGCGGCCGACACCGCGCTGAAGATCGCGCTGGCCTATCATCAGATCAGCGGCCAGGGCAGCCGCATCCGCCTGATCGGCCGCGAACGCGGCTATCACGGCGTCGGCTTCGGCGGCACCTCGGTCGGCGGCATCGTCGGCAACCGCAAGCTGTTCGGCTCGCTGCTCACCGGCGTCGATCATCTGTCGGCGACCTATGACCGCGAGAAGCAGGCCTTCACCAAGGGCGAGCCGGACTATGGCGTGCATTTCGCCGACGAACTCGAGCGCCTCGTCAACCTGCACGGCGCCAACACGATTGCTGCCGTGATCGTCGAGCCGATGGCCGGCTCGACCGGCGTGCTGCCGGCGCCGAAGGGCTATCTGAAGCGGCTGCGCGAGATCACCGAGAAGCATGGCATCCTCCTGATCTTCGACGAGGTCATCACCGGCTACGGTCGGCTCGGCTTTGCCTTCGCCGCGGAGCGCTATGGCGTGACGCCCGACATGATCACCTTCGCCAAGGGCATCACCAATGGCGCGGCTCCAATGGGCGGCGTGATCGTGCGCGGCGCCATCCACGACGCCTTCATGAATGGGCCCGAGCACGTCGTCGAGCTGACCCATGGCTACACCTATTCGGCCCATCCGCTGGCCTGCGCCGCCGGCCTCGCGACGCTCGATATCTATCGCGAGGAGAAGCTGTTCGAACGCGCGAGCAAGCTCGAGTCGAAATTCGCCGACGCCGTGATGTCGCTGCGCGACCAGCCGAACGTGGTCGATATCCGCACCGTCGGCCTCACCGCCGGCATCGATCTCGCCCCGATCGCGGATGGCCCCGGCAAGCGCGGCTTCGCCGCACTCAACAGCGCCTTCCACGACAACGACCTGATGCTGCGGATCGCCGGCGACTCGCTGTGCCTGACGCCGCCCTTGATCGTCAGCGAGGACCAGATCGGCGAGATCGTCGACAAGGTCGGCAAGATCATCCGCGCGGTGGCGTAGCGCGCGGTTTTGCTGGACCCTCATCCTGAGGAGCGCGGAACGCGCGTCTCCGGACGATGCTACGCATCGCCGGGCGAAGGATAAGGCCCCGCCGGTGGCCTCGCCCTTCGAGACGACCGCTGCGCGGTCTCCTCAGGGTGAGGAGATGGATTGGAGTGGCCGCTCTCGCAATGACGGGCCGAGTTCTGATTCAATTGTCAAACAGCCTTCCGCTGTCATCGTCCGCGAAGGCGGACGATCCAGTATTCCAGAGACAGCAGTGCTTGAGCCGAGAGGCTGCCGGATACTGGATGCCCGCCTTCGCGGGCATGACGGTGGAGTAGTGGTGAGAGGATGTGAGACCGCATTCTCGCGGCATGGATTGCCCGAGCTTTGCGTCTCGTTTCGCCCTCCTCGATATCAGAGGGCGCAGGGAAAGCCGGGTGCCGGTTGCACCCATGGGTCCCGTGCAACAAAAAGCACGGGGGTAGGACCACAGGTTCAACCGAAGCATTCCGGCTTTCCCTGCGCAGTGGTTTTAACGGTTTCCTTCGTGCTCTCCCCGGTGACCGGGCTCTTTTGCCACCGTCATCTCTCGCGCGAACTTGTTTCGCGCAAAAAACTTAGCGCCAGCGTCGGGGCGCCAGGACCACACGACTTCGCCGTCCGTGATGCATGTGCTCGTCAGTCACGCGCTTCACGTCCACCGCATCTCACCGCAACGTTCGTGACGATCGCGAGCCGCCTCTCATCTGGGTGAGACGCGCGGAGTTAAATCACTGATTTGCCCGACGGGTTAAGCGGAATGTTTTTGCGCAAAGGACTGGACGAGGCAAATCAGGTTGAAATTGCTGGCGAACTTTCTCCCCGTCATTCCGGGGCGACGCAAGGCGTCGAGCCCGGAATCCATTCATCCGCTTGCGCCTGCGGCTCGATGGATTCCGGGTTCGTCCTTCGGACGCCCCGGAATGACCGCGGAGCGAGTCTCGGCGGCCGACACGCTTGGGCCAGCGGTGTCTTAAGTCCTCCAAAGAACACTCGCCTGCCGAATCAAACTTGATGGTACAGTGGTCCCGCTTGGGGGAGCGCAGACAAGACCGCGCCAAAGAGGCCCGTGTTTTCCCGGGTGGGACAGCCGAGGTGGACAGCCAAACTTGAGGGCGTAACGCGCGCGACATGATTCGCATTTCGACGATCTTCATCGCCATCTGCATGGTTCTGGTCGCGGCCTCGCTCGGCCTTGTGCTCTATTCGGTGGCTGGCATCAGCGGAACCGAATCGGCCATCGTGGCGCTGACCGCGTTGACCTTCCTGATCCTCTACAACGCCGTGTCGATGCGGCTGCGCGACCGCTCCGACGTCGGCGGCCAGATCGCGGACCTCTCCCGCGGCACCGCCGACCTCGCCCGCCAGGTCGCCGAATTCGGCCGCAGGCTCGCCGCCGTCGAGGGCCGCGTGGTGTCGGCGAATTCCGCCAGCGCCGATCGCCTGCAGGCCGTGGTCGGCGAAATCAACGAGCTCGGCAATCTGGTCAAGCAGCTTGCGGCCTCCGTCGCCAGCCATGAAGACATGCTGGCAACTACGACCGCTGCGAACGCGCCTTCGAGCAGGCCCGTCGTGGAGCCGGAACCGGAGCCACGCGCTGCCGCTTCAGCTCCTGTAGCCGGCGCCGTGTGGAGGGCCGCCGCGTCGACGACGGCCCCACAGGTTTTCGCAGCACCGGCACCGGCGGTATCAGCCCCGGCGGAGGCCATCGCGACCTCACGCAGCCAGACTCCGCTCGTCACGGCCATCAAGAATGCGATCGACGCCAACCGGCTCGACATCTACCTGCAGCCGATGGTGACGCTGCCGCAGCGAAAGGTGCGCTACTATGAGGCGGTGACGCGGCTGCGCGACGAGCGCGACCAGATCGTCGCCGCCGACGATTTCATCGGCGCAGCAGAAACCGGCGGCCTGATCGGGCGCATCGACCACATGGTGATGTTGCGCTGCGTGCAAGTGCTGCGCCGGCTGATGGTCCGCAACAAGGATGTCGGCGTGTTCTGCAACGTCTCCGCAACGACGCTCGGCAACACCGTCAATTTCACCCAGTGCCTGGATTTCCTCGAAGCCAATCGCGCGCTGGCGCCATCCTTCGTGCTCGAATTCAAGCAGTCGACCTTCCGCAATCTCGGCCCGACCGAGAGCGAGCATCTCGCCGCGCTGTCGCAGCGCGGCTACCGCTTCTCGATCGACAACGTCAGCGACCTCCGTTTCGAGCCGCGCGAGCTCGCCGACCGCGGCGTACGCTTCATCAAGGTGCCGGCGGCATTGCTGCTGGATCCCAGGCAGAGCTCGACCTCGGACATTCACCCCTCAGACCTGTCCGACCTGCTCGGCCGCTATGGCATCGACCTGATCGCCGAGAAGATCGAGGGCGAGCGCGCCGTCGTCGACCTGCTCGACTACGACGTACGGTTCGGCCAGGGGTTCCTGTTCGCCCCGCCGCGGCCGTTGCGGCCCGAAGGCGCATCTGCTACCGCCGGGGCCTCGCCGCCCAAGCCGCAGGAAGCCAATGGCGCCAGCACTCCCGTCCCCCAGAATAACCCCGCCATCGACCCTTCGCAGCGGATTACCGGCAATGCCGCGCTGGCGCGCCGCATCGCAGGCCCGGGCTAGGCGGCGCGCGCTGCCATGACCTCACTTCACTTTGTCGAGCGGTTGCGCGACGTCGTTGGCGACGTCGAGGTGGTGCTCTCCGACGTCTGGGGCGTGGTGCATAATGGGCTCGAGTCGTTTCCCGAGGCCTGCGAGGCACTGCATACGTTCCGCCAGCAGGGCGGCACCGTCATCCTCATCACCAACGCGCCACGGCCGGCCGACTCGGTGCAGCGTCAATTGCGCAAATTGGGTGTGGCCGACGAGACCTATGATGCGATCGTCTCGTCCGGGGACCTGACCCGGCATTTCGTCGCCGAGCATCCCGGCAAGAAGATCCACTGGGTCGGCCCGGAGCGCGACTCCTCGATCCACCGCGGGCTCGATGCGCCGCTGACGCCGCTGGAGCAGGCCGATTACATCATCTGCACCGGCCTGTTCGACGACGAGACCGAGACTCCGGAAGACTATCGCGCGATGCTCCTGAAGGCGCGCGAACGCAAGCTTTCACTGATCTGCGCCAACCCCGATATCGTGGTCGAGCGCGGCGACCGGCTGATCTATTGCGCGGGCGCGATCGCCGAGCTGTATCGCGAGCTTGGCGGCGAAGCGATCTTCTACGGCAAGCCGCACCAGCCGATCTACGAGCGCGCGATGCAACTGGCGGCCGAACGCCGCGGTCATCCGGTCGAACTCAATCGCGTGCTGGCGATCGGCGATTCCGTGCGCACCGACATTGCGGGAGCCAAGGGCTTTGGCATCGACTGCCTGTTCGTGACCCGCGGCATCCATTCCGAAGAGTTCGAAGGTGTCGACCAGCTCGACCCGGCCTCGGTGACGGAGCTGTTCGGCCACCCGCCGAAGGCGCTGATACGGGAGTTGAGGTGGTAGGCGTGGGCGCGCCTCCGCTCCCTCGCCCCGCCCTTGCGGGGAGAGGGTTGGGGTGAGGGGCTGCCTCCGCAAATTGGATGGATGTGAGTTCGCGGTGAGTCCCCTCACCCGGCGCTACGCGCCGACCTCTCCCCGCAAGGGCGGGGCGAGGTGGAATTCTACGCCGTTGCCATGTCCGGGAAGACCGCCTCGATCTTGGTCTTCAGCGTCGCTGCGTTGAACGGCTTGACGATGTAATTGTTCACGCCGGCCTTCTTGGCCGCGATCACGTTCTCGGTCTTGGATTCCGCCGTGATCATGATGAAGGGCGTGGTGGCGAGGTTGGGATCGGCGCGGACTTCCTTGAGCAGGTCGTAGCCGGTCATCGGCTCCATGTTCCAGTCGGAGATCACGAGACCATATTTCTTGCCGCGCATCTTGTTCAGCGCCGCGGAGCCATCGGACGCGTCGTCGATGTTCTCGAAACCGAGTTGTTTCAGAAGATTCCGGATGATGCGGATCATGGTGCTGTAGTCATCAACCACCAGAACCGACATGGACAAATCAACCGCCATCTTCTCTCCCCCAAACACGCGACTGACGCTTGCGCGAAAAAACCGACAGGCCTGTGCGACCCGCATTCCTCGCCCGAAGCAGTAGCATCATGCGTTAAACAGCGCGTTAACCGGCTTGGGGCGGATTGTGTCCGTTTTGATCCGATTTTCGCCCGCTTGACTTCGATAGTCCCGGCAAGCCACGGTCCGGCCGCACGCGATCATGACCCGATTGGAAGGAAGCGGATCATGATCTCATCTCTTTGTTTGAGCATGATCTTTTCTGAAATCCGGCCTCCACTTTGCGCTAACGCAGTCCTCCGGGTCCGGATCATGCTCTCGTCGGCGCTTAAGAATTCCTGAAGAATCGCACCCAAAATGACCACTCGTTTTACCGTTATCCGCGACAACACCCCCCAGAGCGCGATCCCGAGAGGGGCCGTGGTGGCGATGGGCAATTTTGATGGCGTCCATCTCGGCCACCGCGCCGTGATCGAGGCCGCCCTGCAAATGGGCAAGGCGCATGGGAAACCTGCGCTGGCGCTGACGTTCGAGCCGCATCCGCGCAGCTTTTTCAGCCCGAATACACCGCAATTCCGCCTGACCGACGAAACCAACAAGCTGCGCCTGCTCGCAGGCACCGGGCTTGCCGGCGCCGTGGTGATGACCTTCGACAAGAACCGCGCCGGCACCAGCGCGCAGGATTTCATCCACCATGACCTGATCGAACGGCTCGGCATCAGCGGGATCGCGGTCGGCTACGACTTCCATTTCGGCAAGGGCCGCGTCGGCTCGCCGAGCCTCCTGGTCGCCGAGGCGCCGCGGCTCGGCATCGAGATCGATGTCCAGGCGCATGTCGATATCGAGGAGCGGCCGGTTTCCTCCAGCGCCATCCGCATGGCGCTCGCGGAAGGCCAGATCGCGGACGCCACCGCGATGCTGGGCAGTCCCTGGTTCGTCACCGGCGAGGTGATCCATGGCGAGAAGCGCGGCCGCGACCTCGGCTATCCCACCGCCAACATCCGCCTCGACAAGAATTGCGGCCTGAAGCACGGCATCTATGCGGTGCGCGTCGGACGTGATTCGGAACGCATCGACGGCGTCGCCAGTTTTGGCCGCCGCCCGACTTTCGACAATGGCGCGCCATTGCTTGAAGTGTTCCTGTTCGACTTCAAGGGCGATCTCTACGGCAATTTGCTCGACGTCGCCTTCATCGGCTTCATCCGCGATGAGCTGAAATTCGACAACATTGAAGCGTTGATCCGACAGATGGACGACGACAGCGCCCGCGCCAAGGCGCAACTCGCCGCCGCCCCTGAGGCATTCCCGAAACTCGGAGCGATCGATTGAGCAAGACCGAAAAACAGAAGATGCTGGCGGGCGAATTGTATCGTCCGGGTGATCCGGAACTTCAGGCCGATGCAGCCGCCAACAAGGCCTGGCTCGCGCGCTACAACGCCGCTCTGGCCGCGCCGGCATCGGAACGGCATGCGCTATTGTCGGAACATTTCGGCCGTGTCGCCAAAGGCGCGGTGATCCGTCCGCCGTTCTTCTGCGACTACGGCTACAACATTCATGTGGGCGAGGAGGTCTTCCTCAATTTCAACTGCGTCATTCTCGACATCGTCGAGGTCGTTATCGGCGACCGCACCCAGATCGGGCCCGCGGTGCAGATCTATGCCGCCGACCATCCGCGCGATGCCGAGACCCGGCGCACCGGCCTCGAATTCGGCCGACCGGTGCGGATCGGCCGCGATGTCTGGATCGGAGGCGGTGCCATCATCCTGCCGGGCGTCTCGATCGGCGACGACGCGGTGATCGGCGCCGGCAGCGTGGTCACGCGCGACGTCGCCGCGGGCCAAATTGTCACCGGAAACCCGGCCCGGCCCCGTCCGTGATAACCCAGACGTGCTGGCGGCGGGCTTTGCGATTTCCCCCTCCGGCTGCTATGGAAGGCCCCATGTTGATACGGCGCATCATCGGCATTAGCGGCCCGGCTTCCGCCTGAGCTCTCAAGGCTCGGCGCGAGACCGGGATTTTCATGTTCCTCCCGCGATAGATCGCTAAACGCGCCCATCCAGTCAAACCTGGTCCGATGTCCGAAAAGCCGCAAAAGTCCGACGCCAAAGACTATTCCAAGACCCTGTTCCTGCCGCAGACCGAATTCCCGATGCGCGCCGGCCTGCCCCAGCGCGAGCCGGAAATCCTGAAATATTGGAACGAGATCGACCTCTACGACAAACTGCGCCAATCCGCGAAAGGGCGCACCAAGTTCGTGCTGCATGACGGCCCGCCCTATGCCAATGGCAACATCCATATCGGGCACGCGCTGAACAAGATCCTGAAGGACGTGGTGACCAAGAGCCAGCAGATGCTGGGCTTCGATTCCAACTACGTGCCGGGCTGGGACTGTCACGGCCTGCCGATCGAGTGGAAGATCGAGGAGGAGAACTACCGCTCCAAGGGCAAGCAGAAGCCGGATTTCCGCGACTCGGCGGCGATGGTGGCGTTCCGGAAAGAGTGCCGCGCCTACGCGACGCACTGGATCAACGTGCAGCGGCAGGAGTTCAAGCGGCTGGGCGTGATCGGCGACTGGGATCATCCCTATGAGACGATGACCTATCCCGCGGAGGCCCAGATCGCGCGCGAATTGATGAAGTTCGCGGCCAACGGCACGCTCTATCGCGGCTCCAAGCCGGTGATGTGGAGCGTGGTGGAGAAGACCGCGCTGGCGGAGGCCGAAGTCGAGTACGAGGACTACACCTCCGATACGGTGTGGGTGAAATTCCCGGTCACCTCGCCCGCGCATGGCGTGCTGGCGAAGGCGAGCGTCGTGATCTGGACCACGACGCCATGGACGCTGCCCGGCAACCGCGCCATCAGCTTCTCGCCGAAGATCGCCTATGGCCTCTATGAGGTCACCGATGCGCCCGTCGACAATTGGGCGAAGACGGGTGATCTCCTGATCCTCGCAGATGCGCTCGCGGAAAGCGTGTTCAAGCAGGCGCGCGTCACCGCTTACGAGAAGGTGCGCGATCTGCCGGGCGATACGCTCGATGCGGTGGAAACCGCGCATCCCCTCAAGGGCCTCGCCGGCGGCTACGAATTCACGGTCCCTCTGCTTGCGGGCGATCACGTCACCGACGATACCGGCACCGGCTTCGTGCATACCGCGCCGAGCCACGGCCGCGAAGACTTCGATGTCTGGACAGCGAATACGCGCGAGCTCGATGCGCGCGGCATCAACACCGCGATCCCCTATACCGTCGACGAGAACGGCGCCTTCACTCATCAAGCCCCGGGCTTCGAAGGCAAGCGCGTGATCAACGACGAGGGCCAGAAGGGCGACGCCAACGAGGCCGTGATCGCGGCGCTGATCGAGCGCGGCATGCTGCTCGCGCGTGGGCGGCTGAAACATCAGTATCCGCACTCCTGGCGCTCGAAGAAACCGGTGATCTTCCGCAACACGCCGCAATGGTTCATCGCGATGGACAAGCCGATCGCGGACGATGGCAAGGCAAAGCCCGGCGACACGCTGCGCGCCCGCGCGCTGCAGGCGATCTCGGTGACGCAATGGGTGCCGCCGGCGGGCCAGAACCGCATCAACGGCATGATCGCCAACCGTCCCGACTGGGTGATCTCGCGCCAGCGCGCCTGGGGCGTTCCGATCGCGGTGTTTGTGCGCGAGAAAGGCGACGGCTCGGCCGAGATCCTGCGCGACGAGGCGGTCAACCAGCGCATCGCTGACGCCTTCGAGCAGGAAGGCGCCGACGCCTGGTACGCCGATGGCGCGCGCGAGCGCTTCCTCGGACAGCTCGCCAATGAGGACTGGAAGAAAGTCGACGACATCCTCGACGTCTGGTTCGATTCCGGCTCGACGCACGCCTTCGTGCTGGAAGACCCCGTGCACTTCCCGGGCCTTGCCGGCATCAAGCGCAAGATCGACGGCGGCAACGACACCGTGATGTATCTGGAAGGAAGCGACCAGCATCGCGGCTGGTTTCATTCCTCGCTGCTCGAGAGCTGCGGCACCCGCGGCCGCGCGCCGTATGACGTCGTGCTGACCCACGGTTTCACGCTGGACGAGAACGGCCGCAAGATGTCGAAATCGCTCGGCAACACCGTCGAGCCGCAGAAGGTGATCAAGGATTCCGGCGCCGACATCCTGCGTCTGTGGGTCTGCGCGACCGACTATTCCGACGACCAGCGCATCGGCCCGGAAATCCTGAAGAACACCATCGAGACCTATCGCAAGCTGCGCAACACGGTGCGCTGGATGCTCGGCACGCTGCATCACTTCAAGCCGAGCGAGAAGGTTGCCTATGGCGAGATGCCCGAGCTCGAGCGGCTGATGCTGCATGAGCTTGCCGGCCAGGCCGCGATCATCCGCAAGGCCTACGCCGAATTCGACTACAAGACCGTGGTCGCAAGCCTTGCCGCGTTCATGAATACGGAATTGTCGGCGTTCTATTTCGACATCCGCAAGGACACGCTCTATTGCGACCCGCCGTCCTCGATCGCGCGGAAGGCGGCGCTGACCGTGATCGACATGATCTGCGATGCGATCCTGAAATGGCTGGCGCCGGTGTTGAGCTTCACCGCCGACGAGGCGTGGCGGATGTACAGGCCCGATGCGGAACCTTCCGTGCACCTGACGCTGTTCCCGGAGGGGCTGGAGAAATTCCGCGACGAGCGCCTGGCCACGAAATGGGAAACCGTCCGCGACATCAGGCGCGTCGTCACCGGCGCGCTCGAGATCGAGCGTGCCGCCAAGAACATCGGCTCGTCGCTGGAAGCCTCGCCGCTGGTCTACGTCTCCGACCAGGAGATGCTCGATACGCTGTTCAACGTCGACCTTGCGGAAGTCTGCATCACCTCGAACGCGATGGTGACCAACCAGGACGCGCCGGAGCATGCATTCCGCCTCAACGAGGTGCCGGGCGTTGCGGTGGTGGTCGAGAAGGCAGTCGGGCGCAAATGCGCGCGGTCGTGGAAGATCCTGCCCACCGTCGGCGTGGACGCCGAATATCCCGACGTCTCCCCGCGCGACGCGCAGGCGTTGCGGGAGTGGAAGGCGCTCGGGGTTGCCGTGTAACTTGACCGCATGACCCCTCCCCTGCGCGCCGGCATCATCGCGGCGGTCACCACGCTGATCCTCGACCAGGCGTCGAAGCTCTGGCTCCTGTTCGTGTTCGACCTTCCCCGGCGCAGCGTGGTGAAGGTGACGCCGTTCTTTGACCTGGTGCTGGCCTGGAACGTCGGGATCAGCTTCGGCTGGTTCCAGAGCAACAGCCCGACGGCCCAGCTCCTGCTGATGGCGGTCAAGGCGATCGCGGTGGTGGCGCTGGCGATCTGGATGGCGTACTCGCGTACCCTGCTTGCGACAATTGCGCTCGGGCTGATCATCGGCGGCGCGATCGGCAACGCCATCGACCGCTTCGCCTATGGGGCGGTGGTCGATTTCGCCCTGTTTCACATCCAGATCGGGGAAAAAACCCTCAATTGGTACGTCTTTAACCTCGCGGACGTGGCCATCGTTGCTGGGGTAGCTGCACTATTGTATGATTCTTTTCTGGGGGTACCCGCCGCAAAAGCGCCCTGATCGCGGCCGATACGGCTTTGCAAGCGGGTAGGATTTCATGGGCGGAACCGTGCCTAAGCCGGTGACCGCCCTAGCGAATTTAAAGAGTGGGGAAGAGCGCGATGCGCCACACTGAAGCCAACGCTCCACAAGCCGATACCTCGACTGCCTGGAAAGCGCTGAAGCACGGATTGCGGCTCGCCGCGGTCGCGCTCGGCATCGGCCTCGTAATGGCCGCAGGTCCCGTACGGGCCGGCGATGATGGGGACGACGAGGACGACAAGACCTTCGAGGAGAAGGTCATCGAAGGCGTCATGAAGGGCCTCGGCGGCACCAACATGGAAAACCGCGGCATCGACTATCGCGAGCGGTCGCCGCTGGTCGTGCCCCCCAACCTCAACCTGCCCGCGCCGGCAGCTTCCGCCGAGGCCAAGGTGCCGAACTGGCCGAAGGACCCCGACGAGGCGCGCCGCAAGGCGGCAATCGCGGCGCGGAAGAACACGAACAAGGATCCGCGCGAAGCCAGCCGCATCCTGTCGCCGAGCGAGCTCGCTCAGAAGAGCGACAAAAAGTCCAGCGGCGGCGAGTCGGTCGACCAGCCCGGCGGCAACCCCGGCGCCAACGCGATTCTCTCGCCGTCACAGCTCGGCTATGAGGGCGGCTTCAGCGGCCTGTTCGGCGGCAGCAAGACGGAGACGGCCACCTTCAAGAGCGAGCCGACCCGGGAATCCCTGACCCAGCCTCCGCCCGGCTACCAGACGCCGTCGCCGAATTTCGCCTATGGCACCGGCCCGAAGGAATCGCTCAACAAGGAATACAACCCGTCGCAGGGCAAGTATGGCGATTAATTAACCTCGTCTCTCGCGTTCGTGAGGTTGGCGGCTTTGCGCGCGCCATATGATGCGGGCGTACCCGGGGCAATGTTGCTCCGGGTTTTTTAGATAGGTCCTGATGTCCCAGCACCGCCTCGTGGTTTCGCTTCTTGCCGGATTGCTTTCGACGGCCTCCCTCTCCGCCTCCAGCGCCATTGCCCAGACCACGGTCACCTCGGAACGCCCTGCCAGCTTCACGCTGCACAACGGCCTGCAGGTGGTGGTGATCCCCGATCACCGCACCCCGGTTGTGACGCAGATGATGTGGTACAGGGTCGGCTCCGCCGACGAGACCCCCGGCAAATCGGGATTGGCGCATTTCCTCGAACACCTGATGTTCAAGGGAACGGCCAAGCATCCGGCCGGCGAATTCTCCCAGACGGTGCTCAGGGTCGGCGGCAATGAGAACGCCTTCACCTCCACCGACTACACCGGCTATTTCCAGCGCGTGCCGCGCGAGCAGCTCGGCAAGATGATGGAATTCGAGGCCGACCGGATGACCGGCCTGATCCTGCAGGACGAGAACGTGCTGCCGGAGCGCGACGTCGTGCTGGAAGAATACAACATGCGCGTCGCCAACAATCCGGATGCGCGGCTCACCGAGCAGATCATGGCGGCGCTCTATCTGAACCACCCCTATGGCCGTCCGGTGATCGGCTGGCACCAGGAAATCGAAAAGCTCGGCCGCGAGGACGCGCTCGCCTTCTACAAGCGCTTCTATGCGCCGAACAACGCGATCCTGATCATCGCCGGCGACGTCGAGGCGAGCGATATCCGCCCGATGGTGGAGAAGAATTTCGCCGACATCCCGTCGCAGCAATCGATCCCCGCAAAACGGCTGCGCCCACAGGAGCCGATACCGGTCTCACCGCGCACGGTGACGCTGGCCGATCCGCGCGTCGAACAGCCGACCATGCGCCGCTACTACCTCGTCCCGTCAGCCGCCACCGCCGCGGTGGGCGAAAGCCCCGCGCTCGACGTGCTCGCGCAACTGATGGGCGGCGGCGCCAATTCCTATCTCTACCGCTCGCTGGTGATCGACCGTCAGCTCGCGATCTCGACCGGCGCCAATTACCAGGGCACTGCGCTCGACCCCTCGCAGTTCGTCATCGCCGCAACGCCGAAGCCCGGCGTCGACTTCGCGCAGATCGAGGACGCCATCGACAAGGTCATTGCCGATATCGCGCGGAACCCGCCGCGCGCCGAGGACCTCGAACGCGTCAAGACCCAGTTGATCGCGGAATCGATCTACGCGCAGGATAATCAGGCGATGCTGGCACGCTGGTATGGCGGCGCGCTCACCACGGGTTTGAGCGTCGACGATATCAGGAGCTGGCCCGAGCGCATCCGCGCTGTCACCGCCGAACAGGTCCGCGAAGCCGCGCAAAACTGGCTCGACAAGAAGCGTTCCGTGACCGGTTACTTGATTAAGGATACTGCGCCCAAACGCGAGGAGAAGCGCTCGTGACCTATTCTCTCACTCGGCGTTCGGTCCTCGTCGGCGGCAGCGCGCTCGCGCTGATGACGATGCTCGCATCGCGCCCGTCGCAGGCCGCAACCAAGATCCAGCGCCTGGTCTCGCCCGGCGGCATCGAGGCCTGGTTCGTGCAGGATTCGACCGTGCCGCTGATTGCGATGGAATATGCCTTCGGCGGCGGCGCCAGCCAGGATCCCGCCGCCAAGCCCGGCGTCGGCAATCTGGTCGGCGACCTGCTCGACGAAGGTTCCGGCGATCTCGATTCCAAGACCTTCCACGAGCGACTCGATCGCCGCGCCATCGAATTGAGTTTTTCCTCGCAGCGCGACAATTTCCGCGGCTCGCTGCGCATGCTCAAGGACAACAAGGACGAGGCCTTCGACCTGTTGCGCTCAGCACTGACCTCGCCGCGCTTCGAGGCGCCCGATGTCGAGCGCATCCGCGCGCAGGTGCTCTCCAACCTGCGCCGCGAATCCACCAACCCGAGCTCGCTTGCAGGCCGTAAATTCCTCGAAGTTGCGTTCGGCGACCATCCCTACGGCCGGGGGGCCCAGGGCACGCTCGAGAGTGTGCCGACGATCGAGATCGCCGAGCTCAAGGACTATGTCCGCCGCGTGCTCGCCAAGGACACGCTCAAGGTCGCCGTGGTCGGCGATGTCGATCCGGACACGCTCGGCAAATTGCTCGACAAGACCTTTGGCGGGCTGCCGGCCAAGGCCACGCTCACGCCGGTCGCCGACATCGTCGCGGCCAAGCCGCCGCAGCGCGCCCTCATTCCGCTCGACGTGCCGCAAACGGTGGTGACCTTCGGCGGCCCCGGCATCCGCCGCAGCGAGCCGGACTTCATGCCGGGCTATGTCGTCAACCACATCCTCGGCGGCGGCGGATTGTCCTCGCGGCTTTACCGCGAAGTGCGCGAGAAGCGTGGGCTCGCTTATTCCGTCTATGGAGCGCTGGTCTGGATGGAGCACTCCTCGCTGTTCATCGGCAATACCGGCACCCGCGCCGATCGCGCCGGCGAAACGGTGGACGCGATCGAGAAGGAAGTCCGGCGCATGGCCGAGGAGGGCCCGACCCAGAAGGAGCTCGACGAGGCCAAGTCGTACTTGAAGGGCTCGCAGATGCTGGCGCTCGATACCTCCTCGAAGCTCGCGCAGGCGATGCTGCAGTATCAGACCGACAAGCTGCCGATCGACTACATCGAGAAGCGCAACGCCATCGTCGACGCGGTGACGCTGGACGACGCCAGGAAGGTGTCGCAGCGGCTCTGGGGCCAGGGCCTGCTCACGGTCGTCGTCGGCCGCACCCCGCAGGCCGCGGCCCAACCGGCCAGCGCGCCATCAGCCGCGACGCCGCCGGCCGCGAGCCCACCGGCCGCCGCCCCGTCAGCCGCGAAGCCGTCCGCGCCGAACTGAGTGAGTGTCGTAGTGCCGTAGCCCGGGTGAAGCGCCAGCGTAACCCGGGCTACAGGCTCCTCAGGATGAGGGTCTGTGCTCGCGGAGCGGGCGCGAAACCCGCTATGGTGCGGCGGACGATTCCTGCCCGACCACCGGTGATGCCATGCTGCGGGTTGCCCGCGACCTCTCCATTGACGAGAACGATATCGAGATCGGCTTCGTGCGCGCCTCGGGTCCGGGCGGGCAGAACGTCAACAAGCTGGCGACAGCGGCGCAGCTACGGTTCGACACCAGCAGAATCGCGCTCGCCGAGGATGTCCGGGCGCGGCTGGTCCGATTGGCTGGCCAGCGCATGACCAAGGAGGGCGTGATCGTGATCCACGCCCAGCGCTTCCGCACCCAGGAGCGCAACCGCACCGACGCAATCGAGCGCCTGCTCGAGCTGCTGCGTGAAGCCATGGTGCGGCCGACCCCGCGCCGGCCGACCAAGCCGACGCTCGGCTCCAAGCAGCGGCGCCTGGAAGGCAAGAAGCGCCGCGGTGACGTCAAGGCACGGCGCGGCACACGAGGGTTCGAGGATTGATGCCAAACGCGCGGATGTAGCTCCCTCTCCCGCTTGCGGGAGAGGGTTGGGGTGAGGGTGTCTCCGCATTGGGACTCCCCGAGTGGAGAGAGCCCCCACCCGGCGCTTCGCCGTAGCCGAAGCTTCGCTTCGGCGTCCTTAAGAACGGCCGCCGAAGGCGGCCTATGCCTCCCCCGCAAGCGTAGGGGAATCGCATATGGCCTTAGGGGGTATTGCATAGCGGAGCGAATTGGATTCTTCGGGTGTCTCCCGATTCCC
>NZ_JBEGDB010000114.1:0-23638 GCF_043638955.1 Bradyrhizobium sp. 31Argb
TCGCTAATCCTTCGCCGTCATCAGGCTGGATAGAGGACTTCCACCTCCAAGCTGTCGTTCATACTCGGCACACCGCCGGTGCCGCGACGCGCGGCGGCGCGGTCGACGGCAAGGCGGGACTTCTGCCCGGCCTTGGCGTGCGCGCGCCATCGGGCCAGCGTGCGCGGGGTCACGGACTTGATCTCCTCGGAGATCCAGCCGGCGAGTTCGAGCTGGCCGGTAGCGTAGAGATCGCAGAGCTGCTGGTCGGCACGCTTATGACCGATGCCGGCGTCGCGAGCGATCTTGTCGGCGAGCGCGATCACGGCCAGCCTTGCATCGCGCGCGGTCGCGGCATGGCCCTTGACATTGACGGCGTCCGGTTCGCTGGCGGCCTCGCGCGCAACGCTGGTGGGGATATCGATCGCCTCGATGTGGCTGCCGACATAGGCGGCGCGTGCGGCCGGCGGCATGACATCGATCGGATACTCGGTCGCCTTGGTGCCGGCGCGGCGCTGGCCGGCCCAGCCAGAGCGAGCGGCCAGCAATCGCACGCCGCGCTCGGTGCCCGGCATTTCCGGCAGGCCAGCCATTTCGGATGCGCAGAGGAACATCTTCACTTCCCGCGCTTCCTCTTCGCGTCGACCAGCGCCGCGGTCCCGCCAAACTCGTCGATGATGATTTTCCTGCCGAGCCTGGACGGATTGGCTGCGCCCATGTCGCCAATCGAGCGATGGATCCTGCAGAGCCCGCGTCGGGCCAGCGCCAGCATGGTGCCGTGGCTGTGTACGATCGAGCCGTCATAGCCGGCGGCGATGCGGAAGAGACCGCCGCGGCTGACGATGTCGATCAGTGCGAGCTGCTGCGCGCGCGTGAGGTCCGCATACTTCATCGCGCGGCCCTCCACTGCGTATCCGCATCGTTGATCGCGCGATCGAGCTGGTCGCGGGCTTCCTTCGCAAGCTCGCGCCGCAGCAGCGGCTCGTAGGCGGTGTCGATCGCGACGAAGGCGGTGTCCTGGAGCGCGGCGTTGAGAACGCGGACATCGCCGATGACCGCGACCAGCGCGATCAGCCGGTGCGCGGGGATGTTGTTCCGCTCGTTTGCGGTCGATGTGTACTGATCGAGCATGCCCGGCGTGACGCTCTCGCCGAGATGTTCAGACATCGCCTTCGCGATATCTGCGCGCGACATCGACGCGTTCTTGATCGCCTCGGCGACGGCGCGGGCGATGCGCGCTGCGCAGGTCGCGGCTCGGATCCGATCCGCCGGGAAGCGGTCGACCGGCGTGAGCCCGCCGAAGAGATCGAGTTGGCCGTTGCCCTTCATGTGAGGGCCTCCGGCACGCGCATCGCGACCCAGGCAACTTCGTTGCCGCTGGCGTCGATACGATGGAGGGTGTTGAAGATCTTCGCGACGGTCTGCGCGACGACTTCATCTTCGTAGAGCCTGGCGCGGTCCGGATTGCCCGTGGTGACCGGAGTCATCAGCTCCTGTTCGCCTCGACCTTCGAAGCGGCCGGCGAACAGGCGCGGCTGAACGCCCTGCATGCGGGCAACGGCGAACCTCGTGACGACGCGATCAGACATCGGAGATGTCCTTTTCGATCGCGAGCCACCGAGGCAGCGTCAGCTCATAGCAATCGCCAGACGGCGACGAGCCGAGCCGGAAGGCCTCGTCATAAAGGAAGCTGATCTGATGCCACGTGAGCTGATCGCGCAGCACGATGAAGTAGCGGCTGACCGCGATCACATCGACGCGGATCACGAGATCGTCGCAATAGGCGGGCGCGCCTGCCGTCATTCGCGCCCCCTGTCAAGCTCAGTAATGCTTGAAAAAACTGAGTCGCCGACCAGAGCGGAACCGGCAATGCTGGGGCGCGTAGAGATGCTAGTAAGGAGTTCTCGATGGCCGCGCCGTCCCGACGAAATGACCACCGCCGGCCTGTAATCGATCCGCACACCATCGGCGACACGTTCGCGTCCGGCGTGGACGTCCAGGACCACGAGGACTGGACGCGGCTGAATTGGTGGGTTGACGTCGCCGGCAACGGGAATGGCACCCGACGCAAGGTTGCCTCGATCGTATTGCCCCGATCGGCGCTGCCGACCGTGATGCAGGAGCTGCGCGGCAGCCAAGCGCAAGGCCATGGGCGTGAGACGCGGCGACATTAGCGAAGCCAGCTTCATGCCGCGCGGCCCCCGGCCGAGAAGAGAAGCTGGTCATCCCATTTGAGCTTTCGCTGGATCGCCTCGGCGCGAAGACGCCGAAGATGGCGCAGCGATGGATTTGTAATGCCGGCCTCCCACCGGGAGATCGTGGCCTGGCTTGTCTCCAGGATCTCCGCAAACTCGTCCTGAGTGACGCGGAAGATCTCGCAGCGGATATGGCGGATCGGATTCATATGGATGAAACGCAAGCAATAAAATCCCGGTGTGGATTAGATTGCCATTATCCAAAAATGTATAATTGGGGCATGGAGATTAGCCACGTAATCCAAGCACTTCTGGCTGCCCGGGGCTGGACCCAGGAGCAGTTTGCCGAGGCGCTGCAGACCAAACAGAACAACGTTTCCAGGTGGCTAGCCGGTGTAGAGCCGCGGGGAACGGTGCGCGATCAGATCCTCGCGATGGCCCGCGAATCAGGCGTTCTCGACCCTGAGCCCGGCGGACGTATGATGATCCCGATCATGGGCTACATCGGCGCCGGCGCCGAGATCGACCCCGACTATGAGCAGGTGCCGCCGGATGGATTCGACCAGGTCGAGCTGCCGTTGCAGTTGGAGGAAGAGGTCATCGGCCTGCAGGTGCGTGGGGATTCGATGCTGCCACAATATGCGGATGGTGTTGTCGTCGTTGTCTATCGTCAGCAGACCCGGGCGACGTCCCACCTAGTTGGCGAGCTGGCAGCCGTGCGAACCGTCGACGGGCGTCGCTATCTGAAGATGCTGCTGCCGGGAGCTAAGCCGCACACCTACAATCTCGAGAGCTTCAATGCGAAGCCGATCATTGGGGTCAAGATCGCCTGGGCGAGTGAGATCATCGCGACGATCGCGCCACGCCACGTGCGGCGGAAGTCCAAGAGCAAGGAGCGGAAACCAAGATCGACCGGCGGGCACGAAAGCGCGCCACGGCGCCGGAATTAGCCGCCGGGAACCGGCGACGCCGTAGGAAGCCCACTGAGCGGCCTGGGCCTCAACCCGGTCTTTCCGGAGCGGGAATTTATTTAAACTGAAATTCAACGCCCTGTGGCCCGCCACGGGGCGGTTTTGCCCCATGCCGCCGGTCCCGGTGCCGGCCGGGACGTGAAACGGGATGTTTCACGTGGAAATCTGGGGCCGGACCGGCTGCCGGGCGGCCCCCATATCTTGCGAATTGCGCTGGCGGCTGAGTCCGGCTTTGATCCCGACCCATGGGCACCAAATCCCGCGAGACCATCTATGGCGCGTCGGTCCGCGCTGCCGCTGAACAGGCGGCGGAAGCACGCAAGCAGGCTGACCGGCTGGCCTGCCAAGCCTGGAATAAGCGGATGCTGGCGTTCCAGGGGCCGGCGCAGCCCTCGCCAACGCTCGGCGACTGCCTCAACGCCGGCTATCGCTATCTCGAAGTGAAATGCCTGGGCTGCAACACGCACCAGACGGTCGCGCTCGATATCATCCGCCGGCGCAAGTCGACGCCCATCCACGAGCTGGAGCGTTACATGCGCTGCAAAGACTGCTCCGGGGTCCGCGGCTATCCCTACAAGCGTAGCCATCTGGTGGCGCTGCGACCGAACAAGATCTCCGCCCAGGATCCGCCGTCGACCTGGTGACCGGCCGGAGTGGCAGCTCGCCGTCGAACAACTGATCGAGGCAGCCGAGGGCCGGACCTTCCGCATGTTCGCCCGTATCCGCTGGGGCGCTTTCCGGGTGAGGAGTGGAGATGCCTAGGTGTGCCCGTCCTCGATATGAACCGAGAGTGCAGGGACTGCGGGAAAGCTTTTAAGACGCTAGCGCTCTATTCAATCCCGGCAGCGCGAGCATATAGAAGAGGAGATTCCAAGTGATCGATGCGTATGACATCGCCAAAAGTATGGTGATGTCCTGCCAGCCAAAATCCCGGTGCGGATCAAATCCCGAATAAACCAGGGCACCAAGGGAGACGACTGTTGAGAGAACTGCTAGCGCGTGCGTTGTGAGATTGCAGTAGGCGATCATTCTCGAGGCCCATCTTAGGAATATCCATTGCAGCATCACGCGTTCTTTCTCGCTCTCAAGGTCAGACAGTTTTGCGTCTACTTCCTTGGTTCTGGAGCTCAGGCTGAGCATTCCTCCGGGCGGTATGTCGGTTTTTATCAGGTCGCGGATTCTATCCTTGATCGCTTGCTCGGCCGATGTTTGAGCGGCCGCAATGGTATCCAAAGCATCCCTCAACCGCTCTACGGCGACTTCGCGCAACTCAACGTAATAGAAGAGCGCGCTTAGCGTGAAGGCAATTTCGAAAACCGGCGCAAAGTGTTCGATTCTGTACATGGGTAGCCATCCCTTCCCAGATGGCGGTCGCATGCCTTCAACAAGCATCCGCTCCAGGTCGCTCGCATGCAAGGGCCGTGTTGCGGTGCGTGAGTCTGGACGTGGCCGAAGCTGACCGGTGCCAAGGCTCATGGGGCGGCGGGCGCCTCAGCGCAATATACACCATTGCCTGCTTCTGGCCCATAGCGGCCCCCGTTGCTCTCCTGAAAGGAGTGAGGACGACGCCCCTTGAGAGGCGTAAGATCGACGAGATGAGAGCCACCTAAATCGGAGGTCGAGATGGACGATCGAACCATATTGGCGGAGCTCCAGCGCCATTGGAATGCTTCAGACGCAAACGATTTCGAGGCCGAGCATGACATCTATCGCGAGGATGCCGTGCTCGACTATCCGCAGTCTGGCGAACGCATCCACGGCCGCAGGAACATTCAAGAGAGCCGATTTGTGCAGCCGAACAAAAAGCGCTTCTCCGTTCGGCGGATAGTTGGCGGCGGCGACCTCTGGGTGAGCGAGTTTGTCCTGACCTATGACGGGGTACCGTCCTACGTCGTGAGCATCATGGAGTTTCGTGAGGGATTGGTGGCTCACGAAACGCAGTATTTCGGCGACCGGTTCGACCCCGCACCCTCGCGTGCGCATCTTGTCGAGCGCCCAGGGTAGATCTCCGAAGCGAGTGGGCGCGAAGCCGCTGAGAGAGTGGATAAACCGAATTCCGCTTATGACCGAAAGCTGCCGTGTCACAATCGATGTATTGATTTAAGTCAAACAACCGCACATTGATCACGGGTGTACAGCAGCTGCATTTTGCCGCAGGCTCCTCGCCGCAAGCTCTTTGGAAGGCGGCCTTTGGGCGCGTCCGCTGCATGCGGCAGTCCGAGAGGGTCGGGAATTTCAAACCACGTCCATCCGGGAGGAGCCACTATGAGCATAGGGAATGCTTGGACGTGCGGGCTTACGCTGATCGCTGCGATGACGATGGCGAGCCCGCAAGCAATCGGACAGCAGCAGCAACGGCCCAACATCGTCATGATCATGGGCGACGATATCGGATGGTTCAATATCGGCGTCTACAATCAGGGCATGATGGCTGGTCGAACGCCAAATCTTGACCAGCTCGCGTCAGAGGGCATGCGGTCCACCGACTACTACGCCGAGGCGAGCTGCACGGCAGGCCGCGCCAACTTCATTACTGGCGAGCTGCCGATCCGCACCGGGCTGACCACAGTCGGGCAGGCTGGGTCCCCGATCGGCATGCCGGACGAGGCCCCGACCATTGCCAGCGTGCTGAAATCGATGGGTTACGCCACCGGCCAGTTCGGCAAGAACCATTTGGGCGACAGGAACCAGTTCCTGCCTACGATGCACGGGTTCGATGAGTTCTTCGGCTATCTCTATCACCTCGATGCAATGGAGGACCCCTGTCATCGCAACTACCCGCCTGCCCTGAAAGAGACCGTTGGCCCGCGGCACATGATCCACAGCTTCGCGACTGACGTGGATGATGCCACCGTCCAGCCGCGCTGGGGCAAGACCGGCAAACAGAGGATCGAGGACGCGGGCGAACTGTGTCCCAAACGAATGGAGACTGTGGACGACGAAATCCTCAGCCACGCCCTGGCCTTCATCGACAAGGCCAGAGGCGAGAACAGGCCGTTCTTCGTTTGGCTCAATCCTACGCGCATGCATGTCTTCACGCATCTCTCCGAGAAATACGAGAACATGCGCAACCCCGAGAACGGCTGGTCCATCGAAGAAGCTGGCATGGCGCAACTCGACGACATCGTCGGCTCGGTCATGAAGTACCTGAAGGATAACGGGCTCGAGAACAACACGATCCTCGGCTTCACCACCGACAACGGCGCCGAGAACTTCACTTGGCCGGACGGCGGTCAGACCCCGTTTGCCGGCGCGAAGGGAATGGCGCTCGAGGGCGGCTTCCGTGCGCCGATGATCATCCGCTGGCCGGGCAAGGTGCCGGCCGGCAAGGTGGAGAACAGCATCGTATCCGGCCTCGACTGGTTCCCAACGTTTGTAGCTGCCGCCGGCAATCCGAACATCGTTGAAGAACTCAAGAAAGGCAAACAGGTCGGCGACCGCACCTACAGGGTCCACCTGGACGGTTATGATCAGACGGACCTCATCACCGGCAAAGGCCCCTCGAAGCGCCACGAGATCTTCTATTTCACCGAAGGCAACCTCTCCGCGGTGCGCATCAACGACTTCAAGTACAGACTGACCGATCAGCCGAACGGCTGGTTCGGTTCCACAGTCAAGGTCGATTTTCCAATTTTGATCAACTTGCGCCTCGATCCCTTCGAGCGTACGGGCCTGAACCAATCGCTCGCAGCGATTGAATGGTGGGGCAACGAGTTCTGGCGCTTCGTCTTCCTTCAGCAGAAGATGGGCGAGGAAGCGCAAACCTTCCTTGAGTTCCCGCCAATGCAGAAAGGCGGGAGCTTCAATCTCGCTGCCGTGAAGGAAGAGCTGGATAGGAAAATGGCGGCCCATGCGGCGCAGTAGGGTAGTATTCGCGCGCGGGCTTCTGATCGGGAGCCCGCGCGGTCGTTCCGTCGATTTCTTGCAGGACCAGCGCCGCAGACTTCCCGAGTTACTGGGCGCAGCAATGTCCGTCCATGGCCCATAGCGGCCCCTGTTGCTTTCCTGACCAGACGGTGAGTGGTGTGCCGCACGACCTGGTCGGAAGAACTTGCAGCGGCCATTCCAACCGCTAAGATTTCACTCGGCGTATCGGATCCCCGTCGAGACAACGCATCAGCCACGCGTGAGGCGGGCGGGCTGCATCATCAGTAAAGCGGCGGGGTCTAGTTAGGCACCCTGACAGGTGTCAGGGTTATGAATCTCCATCGACGGGGCCAGTGTGGCCTCATGTCGGGGAAAAAAGCAAATCAATCGATCACGGTGGTTCGCGGCGTCGGCGCCGAGATCGCGCTCAATGCGAGCGGCGGCGTCGCCGAATGGATTATGCTGGTGCCGATCGCGAGCGGCCTAGTCGCCACGATTGATGGCCGTGGGCCGTACCGCATCGCTGATGCGGCGAAACTAGCGCAGGCGAGCCTCAACGCCCATGGCGGGCGCATCCCGATCGACGAAAATCACGCAACTGATCTCGCCGCGCCTAATGGTGGCCCGTCCCCAGCGCGCGGCTGGATCGTCGAGATGCAGGCGCGGCCCGATGGCATCCATGGCCGTGTGGAATGGAGCTCTGCAGGATCGGCGCTGATGAGCGAAAAGGCTTATCGCTTCATCTCGCCAGTGCTGATCCACGACAAGTCCGGCAACGTGCTCGACGTGCCGCGCGTCTCTCTCACCAACACGCCGAACCTGCGCGATATGACCGCGCTCAACTCCACGGAGACTTCTATGGATCTGCTTGCCCAGCTGCGCAAACTCCTCGGTCTTGCCGACGATGCCGACGAAGCGACCGCGATCGACAAGATCAAGAGCCTGAATTCGTCGACCTCGCTGCAGTCGATCGCGAAGGCGGCCGGTCTGAAGGATGATGCGGATGCTGCGACGATCGCGGCAACGGTGACCACGCTAGCGACCGGCGCGAAGGGTAACGGTGCCGAGACGATCGCCGCGCTGCAGAGCGAGGTGAAGGATCTCGGCGAGAGGCTGACGGCCGCGCTGAACACGAGCGCGAGTGACAAGGCGACTGCTTTTGTCGACGGCGCCATCCGTGAAGGCCGCGTCGGCGTGAAGCCGCTGCGTGACCACTACATCTCCATGCACATGGCCGATCCTGCTCGCGTCGAGAAGGAGATCAATGCGATGCCAAAGATTGGCAATAGCGCCATCCTGCCATCGACGCCGCCGGAGGTGAAAGACGGCAAGGTCTCGCTCAATGCCGAGCAGCTTGCCACTGCGAAGTTGCTTGGCATCAAGCCCGACGACTACGCCAAGACGCTCGCATCCGAGATCTCGGCTGATTGATCGCCCACACAGGATCTGAGCGGCCGGGCGCCGCCTACCAACGGAGACGCACATGACTGCACTTGCTGCCGATCGCATGACGCCGAGGCGCGCGGCGACCGACGTCTACCACTACGATGTCAAGGGAGCTGCGAAGATCTATGCCGGCGCGCTCACCGTGCTGAATGCCGGCTACGCGGCGCCCGGCAGCGTTGCAACGGGTCTGGTCGCGGTCGGGCGCGCCGAGCACTACGCCGACAATTCAGCCGGCACCAACGGCGACATCAAGGTCAAGGTGCGTGCCGGCATCTTCCGCTTCGCCAATTCGGCGGCGGCCGATCAGATCACGCGGGCTGAAATCGGCGCCAATTGCTACGTGGTCGACGATCAGACGGTCGCGAAGACGGACGGCAGCGCAGCCCGTTCGGTCGCCGGCAAGGTGGTCGATGTCGATGGTGTCTGGGTCGCGACTGGTCCCGGCGGCGTGATCTGAACGCCGCTTCAATCCTCTTTCAACCAGCGCAGGCTCAACCCTCATGATCGTCAACCGCCAGAACCTCGACAACCTCCGCGTCGGCTTCAAGACGACGTTCCAGAACCAGCTCCAGCAGACTACGACGATGTACCAGCGCATCGCCACCGTGGTGCCGTCGACGAGCAAATCCGAGACCTATGGCTGGCTCGGCAAGATCCCGAACGTTCGCGAATGGCTCGGCGCGCGAGTGGTGCAGAACCTCTCCGAGGCCAGCTACACGCTGAAGAACCGCTCCTTCGAGCTGACGATCGGCGTCGATCGCGAGGATATCGAGGATGACAATCTCGGCATCTACACGCCGATCTTCGCGTCGTTCGGCGAGTCGGTCGCGGCCTGGCCGGATCAGCTTTGCTGGCCGCTGCTGGTCGCCGGCTTCGCCACCAATTGCTATGACGGCCAGTTCTTCTTCGACACCGACCATCCCGTGCTCGATGCCAATGGTGTCCCGCAGTCGGTCGCCAATACCGATGGCGGAGCGGGAACACCGTGGTTCCTGCTTGATACGTCGAAGGTGCTGAAGCCCATCATCTGGCAGCTCCGCAAGGCCGGCGACTTCGTCTCGCTCGATCGGCCCACGGATGACAACGTCTTCAACAAGAAGGAATTCCAGTACGGCTGGGACGGCCGCGGCAACGCCGGCTATGGCCTGTGGCAGTTCGCCTGGGGCTCCAAGCAGACGCTGGATGAAACCCACTACGCCGCCGCGCGCGCCGCGCTGATGGGCATGAAGGGCGACTATGGCCGTCCGCTCAACGTGCTGCAGGGCTCCGTGAAGCCGTTGCTTGTGGTGCCGCCGTCGCTCGAAGCGAACGCCCTCAAGCTGATCAGCGCCGAGAACAACGCGGCCGGCGCCACCAACATCTATCGCGGCACGGCCGAAGTCGTCGTCGTGCCGTGGCTCGCCTGATCGGAGGGCGAGTCCATGAAGAAGCCAAAGCCCACTGATTCCAACGCGGCCGACCAGGCCGACACGGCGTCGGGTCGACAGAGCGGAGAGCGACAGCCCTCTGGCTCGGGCTCGCAGAGCACCCCGGCCGAACCGCGTGCGGCTCCGGCCGGGGTCGCGGCTGAATTCGTCTCGCTGTCGTTTCCGCTGCCGGCGGGCATTCCCGACGAGGCTTTGAATGGCGCTTCAATCGTCGTGAAAGCGAAGTTGGAGCGCGGCCGTCGGCGCGCTGGCCGAGGCTTCACCCGCGAGCAGACCGTGATCCCGTATCCCGATCTCCATGCCGACCAGATCGATGCGCTCGCCGGGGATCCCGAACTCTCGGTGTCGCTGCGGCTGCCCAAGGCGACCTGACCGAATTCGCGCACCGATCCCGCAATCATGCGCAACTGGTTCGGGTCCTGACAACGGTGCGCGATAGACGCCGCGGCGGCTTCCGGACGAGCCGCCGTGGCGTCAGCCAAGTGAAACGACCAACCGGAGGGTCGCATGACCATCATGATTGTTCGCGGCGAGATCGCACGGAGGGCGCGGGTTGACCTGCAGACGCCGGCCGAGGTCGCGATCACCGAAGCGATCGCAGCGGTCGAGAAGCTTGGCGCCGATCCTTCGCTAACCAACGCGGTCGTGTCGCTGATGCGAGCGCGCGGCGATGTCGCCGACTATGTCGATCGCCAACTCACCGAACGATAGGCCCGCCGTGCAACAGCTCGCACCGCATCAGCGCTGGCCGAGGGAAATCGTCGTCGATCACGGCGGTGGCACCGTATCCCTTCTGCAGGATGTTGCCCTGGTCGACGGTAAGAAGATCCGCGCGCGCCGGGCCGGCGACGTGTTCCGCAAGCTAGACCAGGAGCGCGCAACGTGAGCTACGCCTCGCAAGCCGACCTGGTCGAACGCTTCGGCACCGATCTTCTCGTCGATGTCACCGACCGCACGTCGCCGCCCACCGGCGAGATCGATGCCGATGTCGTGACGCGCGCGCTCGAAGACACCGACGCGATGATCGACGGCTATTTGAAGGGCCGTTACAAGCTGCCGCTGTCGTCGACGCCGCCCTTGCTGCGCGACCTCGCGCAGGCGATCGCCGTCTACAAGCTCCATCGCGACACCGTCGCTGACAAGATCCGCACTGACTACACCGATGCGCTGAAGATGCTGGCCTTGATCTCGGCCGGCAGCGTGCGCCTCGACGTCGAGGGCGTGGAACCGGAATCGTCCGGCGCGAGCGGCGTGCGTACCACGGACCGCGAGCGGCCTTTGACGCCCGAGAATATGAAGGGCTTCATCTGATGGTCGGCGTCATGATGAGGCTCACCGAACAGGAAGCCGCGCTGGCGCAGCTCGGCGGGTATATCGCGCGGGCGGAAAATCCCCGCGGCATGTTCGAGAACATCGGCGAGATGTTGATCACCTCGACGCATCACCGCTTCGATCGCGGCGTGTCGCCATCGGGGGGGCCGTGGCCGCCGTCGCTGCGCGTCATCAAGCATGGCGGCAAGACGCTGATCCTCAAGGCGCGGCTCTATCGGTCGCTCACCTACATCGCATCGGCGACCCGGCTCGAATTCGGCACCAACGTCATCTACGCCGCCATCCACCAGTTCGGTGGCCTCATCAAACAGGCCGCGCGCGAAGCCGTGCTGCACTTCAAGACCAACAAGAAGACGGGTGTCAGCCGCTTCGCGAAGCCGCGCAAGGCTGATCGCGCGAGGAAGGCGCAGATCGGCGAGCGAACCATTCACATGCCTGCGCGGCCGTTCATCGGCCTCGACGACGCGGACGATCGCGCGATCGTCAAGATCGGCGAAGACTGGATCGCGGGCGAAGGAGCCGGCCGATGACGCTTGTAGATTTGGTCGCGCAGCGCATCGAGAGCGAAGTGCCGGAACTCGCCGGCGCGATCGAGGGCATTGCAGAGCTTGCCGCCTTGGTGGAGCAAGAGGCGCTGCCACAGCGGGACGTCGCCGCTTTCGTGGTTCCGCTCGGCTTCGACAACCGCGGCGGCGATCAGTCTTCTGTCAACGTCCACATCCAGATTCTTGCCGAAGCGGTCGGCGTTGTCCTCTGCATCAAAGCCCGCGGCGACGTCAAGGCAAGCAAGGCGCTGCCCAAGATCGACGCGCTCGTTCAGAAGGTGATCACCAAGCTCGCCGGCTGGGCGCCGGACGATGCGGTCGGAGTGTTCTACGCGACGCGCGGCCGCCTGATCCCCGGCGGTAAGGGCATCATCCTCTATCAGATCGATTTCGAGCTGATGGACCAACTCAGGATCGTTTCATGAGCGAGCAACGGGAATTGCCGCGCGAGGGCGGCAGCTACATCCGCCAGAAGGACGGCACGCTGCAGCGCGCGGATCAGATCGCCGCGCCGGTGACGGCCGAAACCGCGCCGGCCGAGAAGCCGGCCGCTCGATCGACGGCGAAGAAAGCGAAGGAGTAAGGCAATGGCGACCTCGATCAAGTTCCGCAAGATGGTCATGCTGTCGAAGCTGGAAACGGCCTATGGCACCGATCCGACTCTGACCGGCGCCACCAATGCCATCCTCGCCAAGAACATCACTATCAGTCCGATGGAGGGACAGGATCTCGGCCGCGACCTGATCATCCCTTATCTGGGCAACCAGGGCACGATTCCTTCCGGGCTCTATGCGACCATGCAGTTCGATACCGAACTGGCGGGATCCGGCACCGCCGGCGTCGCGCCGGCCTGGGGGCCGCTGATGCGCGCCGCCGGCTTTGCCGAGGTGCTCACGCCGACCACGTCGGTCGCCTACAATCCGATCTCCGACTTGATCGAGAGCGCCTACATGAAGTTCTGGATGGGTTCGACGCTGCATGCGCTGCGGGGCGCGCGCGGCACCGGAACCGTCACCCAGGATGCGCAGGGCATCCCGATCATCCGCTGGCAGTTCTGGGGCCTCTACGTCGATCCGACCGAAGCGACGCCCGCGGTGCCGACGCTCACCGCGTTCAAGAAGCCGCTCGTGGTGTCGAAGGCGAACACGCCGACCTTCACCGTCAACGCCGTGCCGCTGGTGATGCGCAACTTCAGTCTCGACTTCGCCTGCCAGGTCGAGCCGCGGCTGCTGGTCAACAGCGAGAGCATCGAGCTGGTCGATCGCGCCGAGCGCATCAACATGACCGTCGAAGCCGTGCCGGTCACCACGCTCGATGTCTACGGCCTTGCCAAGGCGCAGACGACTGTTGCGGCCAACATCGTGCACGGCACGGCCGCCGGCAACATCTGCACCATCGTCGCACCGGCCTGCCAGATCCTGCGGCCAACCGGCTACCAGAACAACCAGGGCGTCGCCGAATGGCCGTTGGTGCTGGCACCGCAACCGGTTGTCGGCAACGACCAGTTCACGCTCACGCTCACGTAAACCGCCTTTCAAACCACTTTTCACAAGTCAGGAAGTGAAACCATGAAGATCTCGAAGAAGCGCACCTTCACCCATGACGTGCCGGTGCTCGTGCCAGCCGATGACGGGCACATCGAAGATACGTTGCGCACCACATTCAACTATGTCGACACTGAGCAGGCGCGCATCTTCGATCTCACGACACAGGCGGGCATCGACGGCTTCCTGGAAGCAATCGTCGACAGCTTCCATGATCTGACCGACGACGACGGCCGGGCGATTCCCTATACCGCGGAGCTGCGGGCCGATCTTCTGAACGCGCAGTATGTCCGTCAGGCGCTGCTCGCGCACTATGGGAACGCCGTTACCAAGGTCAAAGTGGGAAACTGAGATGGGCCGCGCGGCAATGGGCGCGCGGAACTCTGTCGGCGGCCCCATCGGAAACCGACGACGACGCCAAGGCGATCGAGGACGGGCGCCGCTTCGGCTTCGATCCGGAGTCGATGGCGGAGCTGATCGAGGCGCTGCGCGATCCCGCGGACGTGGAGGACGGCAACGAAGGCGTCTGGCCGGAGCATGTCGCAATCGTGCAGGCCTTCCTCGCCGTCTGCACGCAATGGCGCACCGCGCCGGCGGGCGGCGGGTTTGCGCCGATGATGCCGATCTGGATCGGGCTCGACTATTCCGCGGTGCGCGTCGGGCTGGAAGCCGAGGGCATCGCCATCACACCGGAGCTGTGGCGCGGCCTCCGCGTCATGGAAGACGAAGCCACGGATGCACTGAACAAGGCTGACTGACGATGCGCGTTTCGCTCGTGATCGATGGCAATGCGGCCGGCGCCCAGAAGGCGGCGCAGGATGCGAGCGCAGCCGTCAAGTCAGTGGCCGCTCAAACCGACGCCGCGGGCAAGGCTGCGCGCGATTCCACGACGTCGTATACCGATCTCGGCAAGAATGCCGAGGCGGCCGCGAAAGAGATCGAGGACGCGCTAAAGCGCGTGGCCGGCTATTCCGGCGAGGCGGCCGCGTCCGCGGGCAAGGCTGCCGGCGCAGCCAACGACAATGTCGCCAAGTCAGCCGGGCTCGCCCGCCACGAACTGGTCAACCTCTCGCGCCAGGTGCAGGACATTGGCGTGTCGCTCGCCTCCGGGCAATCGCTGTTCACGGTGCTGATCCAGCAAGGCACCCAGGTTGGTGACATCTTCGCGAATTCGCAGGGGACGGTTGGAGGCTTCGCCAGACAGATCGCGGGCGTCTTGACGCCGACGCGGCTGCTCGCCGGCGGCATCGTTGGACTCGCCGCCGGCTTTGCGATCGCAACGAGCAGCATCGTGAAGGGCTCGCTCGCGCTCGACGATCTCTCTCGATCGACCGATTTGTCTGTTGGTAAACTGCATCAGCTTCAGCAGGCGACCTCGTTCAAGGGCATCAGCGAGGACGATTTCGCCAAAGGCATCGCCGGCTTTGCCGATAGTGTCTACCAGGCGCAGCGGAATGCCGGCTCGCTCAACGGGCTGATGATTGCCAACGGCAAGAGCGCCAAGGATCTTGAGGGCTATCTTTCCAGCGTCGCCGACCTCGTCGCCCGGTCCAGCAGCGACGTGCAGAAGATGAAGATCCTGCGCGAGGCCGGACTGCCGAGCGATGCCGCCTGGGTCCGCTTCATGGAGCAAGGCGGCGCGGGAATCAGATCGGCGTTAAACGGAGCGGTCGAGTTCAATCAATCGGCCGAGCTCAACCTGATCCGGAAGGCCCGCGAGTTCGACGATGCCTGGAATACCGCGACCACGAAGATGGTCAACTATTTCAAGTCGTCGGTGGTCTCGATCGCGTCGGCGCTCACCGGAATCCAGGTTCCGGATTGGCTGAAGAAGGTGCTCACCACCGGTGCATCCGGCCTGCCGTTCGTCGGTCCGGTTGTCGGAGTTGTTGCCGGCGCGGCCAACGCCATAACAAATCGGGCAGCTGATCAAGGGCAAGCGCTCATTCCCGGTTCGCAGGGTTTGAAGCGTAGCGACTATGATTGGGGAGGCGCAGCTCAATCGAAGACGCGCGAGGAACTCGATCTCGACGATTCGAAGATTCAGCAGCGCGTCTCGTTGCTTGGCCAACTGGCCAGCGTCAATGATCTTGTTCGCGGGAAACAGGCCGAACTCAATATTGCGGGCCGCAACGGCGTTTCGGTTTCCGACGATCAGCGCAAGGCGATTCTGGACCTGGTACGCGCCCAGGCGGAGATGACGCGCGTCGGGCAGCAAGCGTCGGTCGGCATTTTTGACCAGGCCAAGGCGCAGCAGGCGTTTAACGATCAGTTGCAGGCGATGGTCCAGCAGAAGCTGATCGATCCCACCAACAGCGAGCAGATGGCGGCAGCACAGGTTGCGCTCGGCAAAGCGCTGCGGGACACCGCGGATGCAGCGAAGGTTGCCGGCTCGGCGTTTCCGCAGTTTCAGCAGGCGTTGAATGATGCCGGCAATGCCAGCAAGCAGCTCGACGGCTTGCTGGTCGAAGGCATGAACGTCAACCGGACCTTCTTCACCGATATCGCGCAGAACCTGCGTGGCGGCGCCACCGCGTGGGATGCGTTCTCGAAGGCCGGCCTCAATGCGCTTGGCAAGATCTCCGACAAGCTGATCGGGATGGCCGCCGACAAGCTGTTCGCCAATGCATTCGGCGGATCAGCGAGCGGCGGTCTGCTCAGTCTGTTGGGCCTGGGCGGCGGCGCTGGAGTTGGTGCCGCGCAGGCGTCGTCGGCGACCGGCCTTTCGTTGACCGGCCTCGGTGGACTGTTCGATCGCGGCGGCTACACCGGCGCCGGCGGCAAGTATCAGCCGGCCGGCGTCGTCCATCGCGACGAATATGTGTTCGACCAGGAGTCGACACGCGGCCTCGGCGTCGCGTTCCTCGATCGGCTGCGTCGCACCGCCAAGGGTTTCGCGGGCGGCGGCTTTGCCGGCGGCGGCTCGTCCTCGCCGATGACGCCGTTCGCGCCGGCGGCGCCGCAGCCGCTGCAGGTCGATATCGGCGTCACCTTCGATCAGAGCGGCGAATTCAAAGCCTATGTGAAGAGCGTTTCAGCGCAGTCGGCTGGCCAGGTGCTCGGCAGCTATCTCGGCAGCGAGGAGCACGTCCAGCATACCGCCTCCGCCTACAAGCAGGCCAAGCAGAGGACGATGGTCTGATGGCGATCTCCTATCCGCGCAGCGACATCCTCACGCTCACCGGCTTCGTGCCGCCGTTCACCTTCGACATGGCCCCGCGGCAGGAACTCAGCCGGCTCGCCGGCGGCACCACGATCGGCAAGGATTTCGGGCCGGCGCTGTGGGCCGCGACTTACACTACCGAAGATCTGCGCAATGACGTGATGCTTGACTACCAGGCGGTGCTCGCGTCGCTTGACGGTGTCATTCGCACCTTCGAGGCATGGGATCTGCGCCGGCCGGCGCCGCGGCTGTATCCGAGCGGCGTCGGCGCGAATGATGGCAAGCTGCGTTCGGTCGCCGCCAATCAGCGCGCCCTGTCATTGTCGGGCCTCAATGCCGGGCAGACGATTTCGCGGGGCGACTATCTGTCCTTCACTTACGGCACCAACCGCGCGCTGCACCAGGCGATGGAGACGGTGGCCGCCAACGGCAGCGGCGTTACCGCCGAGTTCGAGGTGCGGCCGTTCATCCGTCCCGGCTTTACGCTCGACGCCACCGTCAATCTTAAGGCGCCGCGCGGTCTGTTCACGCTGGTGCCGGGATCCGTCGAGCCGCGGCAGGCAACGGGCAAGCATGGCTCACTCACCTTTCAGGCGGGGCAGTATCTCGAATGAGGGACATATCGCTAGGGAACTTCGCCGCGCTGCAGGCTCGCCGCCTGATCGCGCGCGACTTCGTCCGCTTCGTGGTGCGCCGATGGGACAACGGCGCGCCGGTGCAGGATTGCTATTGGTCCGATATCTACGCGGCCACCGCACAGGTGATCGACCCCGACACCGGCGGCACTACGTCTTATGACTTCGCCGCCGGCGGTTCGCTGCTCTCGATCTCGGATATCGTCCTGGTCTCCGACCTCACCGTGCAGACGGTCAGGATCAAGCTCTCGCAGGTCTCCGGCCGCGTCAACGATCTCGTGCGCGGCTATGATTGTCAGCAGGGCAAGGTGCAGATATGGCGCGGTCTGTTCAACCCGGAGACCATGGCGCTGGCCGCGCCGGCGATGCCGCGCTTCAACGGCTTCATCGACGAAGCGCCGATCACGACGCCACCGGAGAACGATCCGAGCGGTGACGTCACGTTGAGCTGCACGGCGAACACCCAGGAATTGACGCGGGCCAATTCCGACACCTCCAGCGACGCCTCGCAGCGGCTGCGGCTGGCCACCGACAATTTCTTCCAGGATGTTGCGGTGGTCGGATCCTGGGAACAGTTCTGGGGCCGTGAAGGTGGACCGATCCGAACTGCGTCTTTCTGGGACCGCGCCAGGGGGATGTTCAGATGAGGGTCCGCCGCGCAACGCCAGCCGATGCCAATCGCGCCGTGGAGCTGCTGCGCGATTCACACGTCGCTGCCGGATTCGATCGTGCGGATGGGCCGAGCGGATTCGTGGTGCCGTTCGTCGAGGCCTATGCGATGCGGCTGTTCCTCGCCCATGTCACGACGCCGAACATGTTCGCCCTGATACGGGAATCGGCTGGCGTTGACGGCGTGCTGCTCGCGGCTGCCAGCGAGCATCCGTTCGGCCCGGTGATGATCGCGCGCGAGACGGTGTGGTGGATCGACCCGGCACGGCGAGGCCATGGCGGCGCCGCGCTCCAGATGCTGACAGCCTATGAGCTGTGGGCAGAGAGTATCGGCTGCGCCTTCGCCGGCATGGCGGGCATGGGCGAAGATCCTGACGTCGCACAGCTCTACCTGCGGCGCGGCTATCGGCCGGCCGAGAAGCACTTCTTGAAGGCGCTTTGAACCATGGCGATTTTCACCGCACTTGCAGGAACATTACTCGCCGGCACCTTTCTCGCCGGCAGCGCCATCGCGACCACCTTGGTTGCGGCGGGGCTGGCGATCGCCGCCGAGATCGGCGTCTCCTATGCGCTCAAGGCGATCGCCGGCAATGCGAACCAGCTGGCGAACCAAACCGACAGCTTCGGCGTGCAGCTCAAGCTGCAGGCCGGCGGCGCGGTGCCGCGGCATTTTCCGCTGGGCCGCAGCAGCACCGCGGGCCAGCTCGTCTATGCCAACTATCACGGCGGCTGGTCCGGCTCTCCCAACGCGTTCCTGACCCAGGTCATCAAACTTTCCGATCTGCCGCGCTGCCGGCTGGTTGGCATCTTTGTCAACGGCGTGCGCTGCACGATCCCCGGCGGCGAGCTGGCGGGCGTCGGCCAGACCGTCGCGATTCCGGAATTCTTTAAGGATCGGGACCCGAACTATCCCGGCAGCACAGCCGACCATCTCTGGGTGACGTACTACGACGGCACACAGACCACCGCCGATCCGTATCTGGTGTCCGACGTATCGTCGGTCGATCGTCCCTACGAATCGACGCGCGTCGGCAAGGGCTGCGCCTATGTGATCGTCCGCGCGCTCTCGAACAACAATCTCTGGACTTCCGCGCCGCAGTGCCTGTTCGAAACGTCCTCGATTCCGCTCTATGACCCTTCGAAGGATTCGACGGCCGGCGGCAACGGCCCGCAACGCCATTCCGACCCGTCGACCTGGGGCGGCGACAGCGACGATCTCACAGCCGTACAGATCTACAACATTCTGCGCGGCATCTATTACGAGGGCACGTGGGTCTACGGCCTTCAGAACATGACGTCGGCGCGGCTTCCGTCGTCGAATTGGCCTGTCCAGATTCAGAAGTGCCGCGACGCGATCAACGGCGCGAACGGTCCCGAGCCAACCTATCGGTCCGGCGGCCAGATCAACGTCGACACCCAGCCGATGAACGCCATCAAGACGTATCTGATGGCGTGCCAGGGGCGCATCGCCGAGATCGCTGGCTTCTTCAAGATCCACCTCGGCGAACCCGACAGCCCGGTGTTCTCCTTCACCGATGCGGACATCGTGTCGATCGAGCCGCAGGTTTATCGTCCGTTCCAGACGTTGTTCTCCAGCGTCAACGGAATCCAGGCGCGATATCCCGATCCCGATCAGGCCTGGGCGTATGTGCCTGCACCGGCCTATTATCGCACCGACCTCGAGGTGCGCGCCGGTAACCGCCGGCTGATGGCGACGCCGCAGTTCGATGTGGTGCCATATCCGGGACAGGCGCAACGGCTGCAGAAATCCGCGATCCTCGAAGGCCAGCGCGCGCGCTCGCACACGCTGGTGATGCCGCCGGCGTTCTGGATCTATGAGCCGGGCGACGTCGGCGCGTGGACGTCGGAGCGCAATGGCTACGACGCGAAGCTGTTCCGGATCGATGGTGCGGTCGACAAGGCCAATCTCGACGCCGGCATGACGATCACCGAGGTCGATCCTTCCGACTTCCATTGGGACCCGGGCGAATACAACCCCGTCACCGGTGGACCGACGATCAATCCGCGGCCGGCTCCGCAGGGCGTCGTCGACTGGTTTGCCGAGGGCACGAGCCTGTTTGACGCCGATGCGATCGCGCGCCGGCCGGCGATCCGACTCGCCTGGAACGGTGATCAGGCCGACGTCTCCGGCATCCAGTACGAGATCAGGCTCAAGGCGGATAACTCACCCGTCACGCGGGGTGGCACGGAAGAGCTGCGCGCCGGAGCGATCATCGTGCAGCAAGGTATCCTTCCGAACACACTGTACCAGGCGCGCGGCCGGTATATCCCAAGCTCGCCGCGGGATACGCTGTGGTCAGACTGGCTCGATGCGAAGACGCCAGATGTGCGATTGTCGATGCGGGACTTCGACGATGCCTTGCGCGCCATGATCAACAGCGTCGAACAGTTCAAGGCCGAGGAGATCAAGGCCGCGATGAATCTGATCGCGGGCGCACTCGCGAACGTGGCCGCGACGGGATGGCTCGACAAGCGCGAACTGCGCAGCGAGCTTTCGGCCACTGCCGGCGGCGCCAATGCCAAGATCGCTATTCTGCAGCAGGCAATGGTCGATGCGAACCAGGCGTTCGCGAACTTTCAGACCGAGGTCACGGCCGACTTCGGCGAAGTGCACGCGTCGGTCACCGAGCAGGCCTCGGCTATCGCGACACTGAACGGACAGGCCGCGGCACAGTGGGCCGTGACAGTCGACGTCAATGGCAACGTCGTCGGCATCAACCTGATCAATGGCGGCTCCGGCACGTCGGAGTTTTCGGTGGTCGTAGACAAATTCGTCGCGGCTTTTCCCGGTGTTCCCGGCGGTGCTCGCGTGCCTGTCTTCACGATCGCCAATGTCGGCGGAGTCCCGAAGATTGTGTTTCGCGGTGATATGTACGGCGACGGGTCGATCACCGTGCCGAAGCTCAACGTTGCGTTCCTAAGTGCGATCAGCGCGAACCTCGGCAATATCATCGCGGGCACGTTGGGGAGCGCCAGCGGAAGGTATCTGCTCGATCTCGACAACGAGCGGGAGCTGATCAGTGACTAACCGTAGCCTCAGAGGCGCGTTCGGCGACGGGACCTTTGGGGTGAGGTTTTCGCGTCCGGGCTATGATGTGTGGACCGAGCCGTTTGGCTCGCCGAATATCTCCTTCGACACGCGGATATCGGACATCGGCACCGTGGTCGCCAGCGGGCTGATCCTTTGCGGCGGCGGCCCGGTGCTGTTTCCGACGATGAACTACGTCCCGATCGTCAAGATCTTCCGCTGGAACGGCTCAACGCTGGAGGACCAGGTCTATTTCAGGGCCGTCTCACATCGTTGGTTGCCGGCGATCGCAATCGTCACGCCGAGTGCGATCGAGGTGGTCGCCTACACCATTCCATGGGTGCCCACGACGAACTACTTCAATCCGAACGGCAGCTATTACCTCTACTACGTGTTCGCTTCAGGCTGATCATGGGCATCTGGCGGGCACAGTTCATTAAGCGCAACGGCGTCTACGGTTGCTGGGTCTCCAAGCCCAACTTCGATGTCACCACGGCTGCGCCCGGTGACTTTCTGGTCGATACGTCGTCGCAAGTGTTTCAGTGCATCGCTAAGGGCGACACCCTGATCTTGACGGAGGGACAGGGCACGATCGGGGCCGGCACTTATAGCGCCAGCGTCGCGCTGCCGGCGGCGTTTGCGGGCTTCTCCAACATCGCGATGATCGCGACCTACTACATGGTGAGCAACAGCGGCCAGTTCTTCTCGACGCAGAACATTGCCAACACCTATCTTACCTTCAACATCGTCAGCGGCGTCTTGAGGCTCTTTGTCACCTTCCGCAGCAACGGCGGCACCGGCACGCCGAGCGTATCGTTTGATCACCGCGCGGCCTGGACGATCTACCGGAGCCAATTCTGATGGCGAACATACCTCGCTCGCTGCGCGGCAAAAACGACGCAGGCCAGATCGGATGGTGGATATCGAAGCCGGGCTTCAATGTCCGGTTCGCCAACATCATGCAGATGGCGTTCTCATCGGACTTCATCCATCCGAAGCTGGTGATCAAAGGCTCGGCGGTCAACAATCCGACCACGGCCGTCGCACCGTTCGGCTCCGGCGTCGCTCCCGGTGCAGAACAGACGGTCACGACGATCTTCTACGGACGGACCGTGTCGCCGATCCCGGCTGCCTATGGCATCGCCACCGCATCGGATTGGACGGTGCCGCTCGCGGCCGGAGGCTCGCAACTCGGATATCTCGCGAACCGTTGGCATAGCTACATCCTTGAGACTCCGGACAACAACACCGTGGTCGGCGAGTACCCGGGGCCGCAGATCCAGAAGACAACGGCCAGCCAAGCCGGAGCGGTCAGTCTCAACTGGCACTCGGCGCGCTTCGTGATCGTGCCCTACACCGATCGCATAGAGATCATCACGAACTGCCGTTCAACCGTCACCGTCAAATATCTCGTGCTGGAGAACCAATAGATGTTCGTTGTCTACGACCAGGATGGAAAGATCACATCGAGCATCGCAGGGCCTGGGCTGGAGTACGGAATCGAAGTCCTCGACGCCCAGGGGAAGTCATGGCTGTTCCTCGCCGGGGTCACCTCGCTGGATCCAGTCGTCAACTATGTCGACGTCGCCGCGGCGGCAGCTCGGACCAATCGCTACGTGCCGAAAGACGCGATCGCCGATGTCGTGAAGGCGAACCGGCCGATCGCGCTCGTCGCGAGCAAAAGCGAGATCGTGGCTGACGGCATCGATGCAGCGACGATTTCCGGCATCCCGGCCGGCGCGGCGGTGACCATCGTCTGCAACGGGTTGGAGCTGGCGAGCGCCGTGATCGACGACGGAAATATCGAACTCACCGCGATCTCGGCCGGCGTCTATCACGTGCTGGTCTCGCGGCCGACGTTCAACCCTGCAAGCATTGAGGTGATGGCATCATGAGGATGAATCTCGACTACATGTCGGACCGGCGCGTCGCATTGAAGGCGGAGGTCAATGCCGCCTTCAACGCAGCGGCGCAGTCGCATGTGGCGATGGCGCACGCACAGAAGCGCACCTGGGCCGAGACGCAGGATGGACGGCTGCAGCCGGAGGCCGACTTACGCGGCATCAGCGTCGCCGAACTCGCAGCGCTGATCCTGTCCAAGCCGAACGATCTCGCCGAGCGCGAGCTGCAGCGCCAGAGGATCATGATGAACATCGACGCCGCGGCGACGTCGGCCGAGCTGGACGCCATCAAGGGACCATTCGTGTGACCGCACTCTCCAGCTATTCTCTCGGCAAGGTGTCTGTCGCCAACGGCGACACCGTCATCGTCGGCAGCGAAGGCGCGGACTGGAGCGACGGAAATGCCAAGGCCGGCGATATCATCATCGTCGACGGACTTCTGCCCGTCGAGATCAGGGATGTCACCGACGCCACGCATCTGGCGCTGTGGGCGCCGTGGAGCGGCGGCAGCAAGGCCGCGGTCGACTACGTCATCATCCAGAAGGCGCCGACCCGTTTTGTCGGCACCGACGCGATGGCCGACGTGTTGCGGATGATCTCGTACCTCAAGATCAAGGGCCTATTCATCATCGTCGGCCCCAACGATGAAGGGCCGGATCGGTCGCTCGGCGAGGAAGATCAGTTCGCGCTGCAGCCTGCGACCGGAAGGCAGTGGCAAAAGACCGCCGGAGAATGGGTTTTCAAAGGCGTCTTCAAGGGCATCAATCCCAGGGGCGAATGGGACGCTGACGCCGACTACGGAGTGGCTGACGCCGTCTCGAAGGATGGCGCGTCGTACCTGTCCGTCGTCAGATAATTTGAGACAGATCAAGCTTTTCGAGAAGGGAGGCTCTGGCTCATCAGGGGTTAGAGTTT